>NZ_JACHTR010000001.1:0-130384 GCF_020135975.1 Campylobacter sp. W0014
GATATTTTCAAGATTAATAAAATCTATTATATCTTTATTTTTTATAATATTAATTTTAAATAATTGCATTTTTGGTAATAGCATGAAATTTATTTTATTGTTATTTTTTTAGAATTAAAGGCGATAAACTAAATTATCTAAAATGATAATACATTTTTTTACTCGTGCAATTTACATATAAATTAAATCTTATTTTTCAATAATAAGATCTATTTAATACACTAAAGCTAAATTCTAATAAATTATTTTCTCTTGCTATTTTTCTAAATTCACTAGATATAAAAACAGCTATTTCATTATCTTTGATGGCTTTTAAAATCGAGTTGGTTTTTAAGGATGCTTTTCTAAGACTAAATTCCTCATTAAACGTATATCTATACTCAGAATTTCCATAGTCTAATATACCTAAAGAATTAATCGCGTGCATAATTTTACAATCATAATAAATTATTTTTTTACTTCTGATTTCTCACATCCATTCTAATACTTGACTAAGTTCCTTAGCCACAAAACATTTCAAACCCACATCTTCAATAGGTTTTGAAGGAATAATAGCATTTTTAAATTTTTGCATTTTTGCTTCTTTTAAACGAGTATCAAGACTAAAAACTTCTCTAATTTCACCATTTAAACTAAGCTCTCCGATAAAAACACTATCTTTACTTAAAGGACGATTTTTAAAACTCGAAATTATAGCTGCAACCACAGCCAAATCGGCTGCAGTTTCACTTACTCTAACGCCACCGCTGATATTTACAAACACATCATAATGCCCTAATGGAATTTCAAGTTTTCTTTCAAGTAAAGCCAAAAGCATATCAAGACGATTTTTTTCATAGCCTGTAGCACTGCGTTTTGGATAAGCACTTTCACAAACTAGAGCTTGCACTTCCAAAACTAAAGCGCGAGATCCTTCCATCACTACACCTAATGCACTTCCTGAAATGGCTCTTCCGCGAGTAAAAAAACGATTTGCGAGATCTTTTGCACTCACTAAACCCTTAGAAGTCATTTCAAAAATCCCTACTTCACTTGTCCCACCAAAACGATTTTTAAAGCCCCTTAAAAGTCTAATTTCTTTTGTTGCATCGCCTTCAAAATAAAGCACCACATCCACCATATGTTCTAAAACTCTAGGACCTGCTATAGATCCCTCTTTGGTGATATGCCCTATAATAAAAGTGCTTATATTAAAAGCCTTGCTCACTCTCATAAGTTCAAAAGTGATCTCACGCACCTGAGTAATGCTTCCTGCTGCGGAAGAAATTTTATTAGAATACAAAGTTTGTATGGAATCAATGATTAAAATTTCATAATCTTTTTTGTGCAATTCCTCTAAAATATTTTCAAGGCATAATTCAGTCAATAAAAATAGATCAGACGCATTTGCTTCAAGCCTATCTGCTCTTAATTTGATTTGTGCTTTGCTTTCTTCACCACTTACATAAAGAACTTTTTTACCTTTTTTGGCTAAATTTGAAGCAATTTTTAACAAAAGTGTTGATTTGCCAACACCAGGACTTCCCCCAATAAGAATCAAAGAGCCTTCAACCAATCCTCCGCCCAAAACCAAATCAAGCTCATCATCTCCTGTGCTTGATCTTGAAAAATGTTCAAGTTCTACATCTTCAATACATACAGCTTCACTAGCCTTTGAACTTGCTTTAGCCATTTCTTTTAAGACTTGAATTTGTTCAGTTTTTAACTCTACAAAACTATCCCAAGCACCACATTCTGGACATTTTCCTAACCATTTACTTTGTTGATTTCCACAAGCTTGGCATTCAAAAAGAATTTTATTTTTGGCCATTTATTCAAAAACACCCTCTAATAAAATATCTAAAAAACTATCCGGATTAAATTCGATTAAATCTTCCATTTTTTCGCCTACTCCTATATATAAAATAGGAAGTTCAAGCTCTCTTGCTATACCCAAAAGTGCTCCGCCTTTAGCTGTGCCATCTAGTTTGGTAATGATAACTCCATCAAGTTTAACAATTTCATTAAAAGCTTTAGCTTGTAAAATTCCCGCATTTCCTTGAGTTCCATCAAGAACTAAAATTTTTCTATGAGGGGCCCCTTCTAAGGCTTTGTTTGAAATTCTTACAATTTTTTCAAGCTCATTGGCTAAATTTTTTTGATTTTGTAAACGACCTGCCGTATCTATAATAACTTGATTAAAATTTTTAGCCTTGGCTTTGCTGATCGTATCAAATGCAACCGCTGAAGGATCGTGCCCTTGATTAGTAAGCACAATATCTACTCCAATTTTTTCAGACCAAAGGCGTAATTGTTCAATCGCACCCGCTCTAAAGGTATCACAAGCACCTAATATCACTTTTTGCTGTCTATTTTTATAAAGATAAGCAAGTTTGGCAATCGTTGTTGTTTTTCCTGCCCCATTAACCCCTAAAATTAACTCCACAAAAGGCTTAGAATTTACAATTTCAGGTTTATCATAAAGAAAATAAGAACGCATCACTCGTTTTAAGTCTTCTTTTTTAACCTCATTGCTAGGCGGTAAATAATAAATGATTTCTTCAACGATTTCATAACTTACATCAGATTCTAATAAAATTTCCTCAAGTAAATCTTTAGTTATTTTTTTACTATCACCCTTAATACTAATAATTCCTTCAAGGGTTTTTGAAAGTCCTTTTTTTATAAAATCAAACATTAAAATATAGCCTTTTGAATATCAACTTCTAACATTTCTTGAGGAATAAGACCTAAATATTCATTGATTAATTTAGAATATTTATCATATAAAAACATGGTAGGAATGCCATTAACACCTCCTAATGACTTTGCTAAAAGATAATTGTTTTCTCCATTAGCTATTTCATATACAATCTTATTTTCATCTTTAAATGCCTTGATATCTTCATCGCTTTTATCTTCGAGTAAAACGCCTACTATATTGATTTGGTCTTTATATTTATTTTGAAGATTATTTAAATAAGGAATTTCTGCAACACAAGGGGTACACCATGTAGTAAAAAACACAAATAAAGTTGCCTTATCAGTATCAAAAGTGATTTTTTCATTGCTTTTTTGAACCAAAATCGAATTTCCATCAATCAAATGAATATCAAAATTCACATCTTCGCCTTGTTCTAAATTTGCCTCTATATTTGCGCTTGTATTTTCATCTTTATCTTTTTGTTTATCATTGCTACAGGCTGCAAAAAAACAAATCATCAAAGTCAATAAAAATATTTTTTTCATAATCTTTTATTTCCTTATTCTCATTTAAAAAATGGTAAAATTATAACACAACTAAGATAATAAGTTTTTAAAAAGGCATATGATGCAAAAAATCCATTTTAGAGCTTTGCAAAAAACTAAATTAAAACGCCATCCAAATTTGTATTTTAAACAAGATTTTCAAATATTTCAAGAATGCTTTCATATCATTAAAAAATTAAAGGCAAAAAGAATCCTTATTTTTATTCCTTTAGCTTATGAACCAAATTTGGTTAAATTTCGTCATCTGCTTAGCAAAAAATGCATACTTTTCGCTCCATTTATGCAAGATAAAAGTTTAAAAATTGTAAAATTAAGGCTACCTTTTGTTAAAAAAAGGTTTGGAATATTAGAACCTATGAATTCTTTTTTAGAAGCTAAAATTGATCTAGCTATTGTCCCAGTTATCGGGATAGATAAAAATTTAAAAAGAATAGGACATGGGCAAGGTTTTTATGATAGATTTTTCGCAAATTTACATTATAAACCTAATATAATTTTTACTCAAAGTATCCATGCTTTGAGTGAGAAAGAAATCACTCAAGAACATGATATTATGGGTGAATTTTATATCAATCCTTATAGAAAATATTATAAGAAAGAAAGAAAAAATGATAGAGTCAATAATCGCATTTGTATCCGCTATAATAGGCATCGCAATCGGATACCTAATTGTTAAAAAAATTAATGATGCTAAATATGAAATTTTTGTTGAGCAAGCTAAAGCAAAAGCAAGAGCTATAGAGCACGAAGCTGAGCTTACTCTTAAAGATGCTAAAAATTCTATACTTAATGCAGAACTTGAGGCAAAGAAAAAATATGAAGATAAAATTCATAAAATTCAAAGAGACTATAATCAAAAATTTGACGAGTTATCCAAAAAAGAACAAAAACTTCAAATTCAAGAAGAAAAAATAAAAGAAAATGAAGAAAAACTCACGCACACTAAAAGACAAATTCAAGATTTGCATTTAGATGCTGAAAAAGTAAAAACTCAATATGAGTTAAAACTTCATGAACTACTTAATATTTTAGAATGTTCTACAGGACTAACCCAAGATGAAGCACGTGAAATTATCCTTAAAAAAGTCGAAGAAGCTTCACGCAGCCAAATCGCACACATAGTAAGAAAATATGAAGAAGAAGCCAAAAATGAAGCCAAAAGAAGAGCTAATTATATCCTAGCTCAAGCGACTTCGCGTTTTGCAGGAGAATTTGCCGCCGAAAGACTTATCAATGTGATCAATATCAAAAGTGATGAGTTAAAAGGGCGCATCATAGGCAAAGAAGGACGTAATGTAAAAACCTTAGAAATGGTTTTAGGAGTTGATATTATTATCGATGATACACCTGGAGCTATCATAGTAAGCTGCTTTAATCTTTATCGTCGTGCTATTGCTACAAAGGTGATAGAACTGCTTGTTCAAGATGGAAGAATTCAACCTGCACGTATAGAAGAAGTTCATGATAAAGTGTGTCAAGAATTTGAAAGCGCTATTTTAGAAGAAGGTCAAACCATCGTTATGGATTTAGGATTAAGTAAAGTTCATCCAGAGATTGTTAAATTGATTGGAAAACTTAAATATCGTGCAAGTTATGGGCAAAATGCTTTGACTCATTCTTTGGAAGTCGCTCATTTAGCAGGAATTATTGCAGCTGAATGCGGGGGTGATGAAAATTTAGCTAGAAGAGCTGGAATTTTACACGACATTGGAAAAGCTTTAACACATGATTATGAAGGCTCACATGTTGATTTAGGCGGAGAGCTTTGTAAGCGCTATCAAGAACATCCTGTGGTGATCAATGCGATTTATGCCCATCATGGACATGAAGAAGCAACAAGCATCGAAGCGGCTGCTGTATGTGCTGCTGATACCTTAAGCGCAGCAAGACCTGGCGCAAGACGAGAAGTTTTAGAAGCCTTCTTAAAAAGAGTCACAGAGCTAGAAGACATTGCAAAAAGCAAAGAAGGGATTAAAAATGCTTATGCTATCAATGCAGGTAGAGAAATTCGCGTCATTGCTAATGCAAGATTGATCAATGATGATGAAAGTGCTTTACTGGCTAAAGAAATTGCCAATGAAATTCAAGAAAAAATGCAATATCCTGGAGAAATTAAAGTTAATGTCATACGGGAATTAAGATCTATAGAATATGCTAAATAAGGACTTATAATGCAAGATATGGTTGACACTTTAATCCAATATGGTTATATAGTCCTGTTTTTTTATTCTTTAGGTGGTGGCATGGTTGGAATTTTAGCTGCTGGAATACTTTGTTCTCAAGGAAAAATGGAAATTGGCCTATGTATTTTTCTAGCTTTTTTAGGAAATACCTTAGGCTCTACTTTATTATTTATACTTGGAAAATATTACAAAAAAGACATCATGCCCTATTTTAAAAACCATCGACGCAAACTTGCACTAGCAACAATGAAAATTAAACAATACGGTATGATTTTACTTATCGTGCAAAAATTTATTTACGGATTAAAAACTTTCATACCAATAGCGGCTGGAATAGCAAAATATAATTTTACAAAATTTGCATTTATTAACGCTTTTGCGAGCTTAATTTGGTCAATCATCCTAGGTTTAGCAGCCTATATTTTTGGTCATATTATAGAAGAAATCTTTACCCAATTAGGAGAATATCCTTATATCGCTCCTCTTTTTTTATTAGCATTAGCTGGAATTATTTGGTTTTATTTGGCTAAATTTTCTAAAAAATAATGCTTTGGCGAAATTCTTTTTTTAATCATTTTAAAGAATTTCGCTATGTATTTTTGTTTGGAATCATTATTTTTGCTTTTAATATAGCTTTGCAATACTATAATTTTTCACTGTTTAAAAAAAATAAACACTATCTCATAGAAAATGCTATTCTCTTGCAAAATTATACAAAAAACAATAAAAAAAATAAAAAATATTGGATTTTAAAAATACAAACAAAAGATTTTGCTTTTTACACGACAAGTTTTAAAGATCTAAATTTGAGTAATAATCAACTTTTAAATTTAAAAATCATTACTGAAAATGTCACTTTTAAAGATTATCTTAGTCAAATTTTTTACGCGCCTAGTTATGATCTTGAAAAGCTAAAAATAAAGGAACAAAATGCCATTATTTCTTATTTTTTAAATCAACATACAAATCAAAAAATTCGCGAATTTTACGGGGCTTTATTTTTTGCATTGCCTATATCTAAAGATTTAAGAAATGATGTTAATTATTACGGAATTGCTCATTTAATTGCTATTAGTGGATATCATATCGGTCTTATTTTTAGTTTGATATTTTTTATCCTAACTCCAATTTATAGCTTTTTTCAAAAAAAATATTTTCCTTATAGAAATCTGCGTTTTGATTTAAGTATTTTAATTTTTATTTTGCTTTTTTCTTATACCTATCTTATAGGCTTTGTTCCTTCTTATGTGCGTTCTTTAACTATGGCTATTTTTGGATTTTATCTTATTTGTAAAAATATCAAAGTGCTTAATTTTTTCACACTTTTTACTAGTGTTTTTATTTGTATTTGTTGCTATCCTAAGCTTTTATTTAGCGTGGGATTTTTATTTTCCATCATGGGAGTTTTTTATATTTTTTTATATTTACATCATTTTTCAAAATCTTTTAACGCTTTTTTTAATGTCCTTTTTTTAAATATATGGACTTTTTTTGCTATGACTTTACCTGTTATTTATTTCTTTCCATTGATTAGTTATCAACAAATTTTATCCATATTTTTAAGCGCTATCTTTGTAATATTTTATCCCTTAAGTTTGATTTTACATTTTATTGGAATTGGAGATCTATTTGATTTTGCATTGAAAGAATTTTTTGATTTTAAATTTTATGCAAACAATGTTCAAATTCCATTTTGGATTTTTATCAGTTATCTTGGAGCTTCGCTTTTGTCAATTCGTTTTAAATTATTAGCTCTTTTTTGTATTTTTTCTAACCTTCTTCCCTTCATTATCATTGTGATTTAGAAAAAAATAAACCTTAAGTCCAAAAAGGTAAATTATCCAAGAAATATAAATCCAAATAAAGAAAAAAAGTATAGTAGAAAAAGATCCATAAACACTTGCATAGGTTTTATTATAAACTATATAATAAACAAATAAATTCTTTCCGATATACCAAATAGCACTTGCGCTAAAGGATACAAGAAATAAACTTTTCAAAGAGCTTTTATACACAGAACTCGAATAAGATATAAAAAATAAGCCCCAAACAATCACAAAGGGTAAAATTTCAAAAAAATTAAATCCTATTTTATAATCATCCAAAGTTTGTTGAATAAAACCAGAAATATAAAAACTAAGCCCGAGTCCCAAAGGAACAAGAGTCAATAAAGTCCAATAAGAACTAATGCTTTGCCAAATTCCTTTAGGTTCGCTTTTAGTGATACGATTAATAACAAAATCATAACCAGAAAAAAACGCTAAGGAAGTAAAAGTCATCGCTATAAGACCGACTATACCTAAATTAACACTATTTTTTAAAAAAGTATCTAAATAAGTAGCCACTATATCTTGTTGCGCAGGAATTAAAAAAGCAAAAATAACGCGCTTAGCTTTTTCATAATACATTTTAAAACTTGAAATTTGAGTAAAAACAGAAAAACATATAAATAAAATCGGAATTAAAGATAATATAGTATAAAAACTAAGTGCAGCAGCATAATTTAAAATTTCTTTATCACGAATACTCAATAAAATATTAAAAATTCTTTTCAAATTTTCATTCCTTTAAAGTCCCATTTTGAAAGGGTTAAGTATGTTGTTTGGATCAAAAGCTTTTTTTATATTTCTCATTAAATTCATTTCAGTATCAGAAAATGCCAAATTCATAAAAGATGCCTTTGAAATTCCTATGCCATGCTCCCCGCTTAAAGTCCCGCCTAGTTTAATTGTAAGTTTAAAAAGCTCTTCTACGGCTAAATATCCTTTTTTAACCTGCTCTTGATCATTTTTATCTTCAACCATAATATTAGTATGCACATTGCCATCACCTGCATGACCAAAACAAGGAATTTTAAAACCATATTTTTCTGAAATTTCAGCAATACCTTCTAACAAATCAGGAAGTTTTGACCTTGGAACAGTGATATCTTCATTTAATTTTAAATTTCCATACATAGCAATACTTTGAGAGCAATTTTTTCTAGCAAACCATATATCTTTAGCCTCTTTTTCATCTCTAGCGATCTTAAATTCACTTGCTTTTTCTTCTAAAAAATAATGCTTTATTATTTTCAAATCCTCATTAATAGATGCCTCAATATTACCATCCACCTCAACAACCAAAATCGCTCCAGCATTTATAGGCAATCCTATATTAAATTTAGTCTCCACCGCATAAATGCTAAGATTATCTAAAAATTCCATTGAAGCAGGAGTAACTCCACTTGCTAGAGTTTTAAAAACGGCATTCATAGCACTTTTTACATTTGGGAAAACTCCCATGGCTGTTTTTTTAAATTTAGGCAAAGCAACTAATTTCAATGTTAACTCACTAAACACCGCTAAAGAACCCTCGCTAGCGATTAAAATTCCAGCTAAATTATAACCTGCAACATCTTTTACAGTCCGTTTGCCTGCGGAAATTATCTCTCCATTTGGCAAAACCGCTCTTAAAGCTAAAAGATAATCTTTTGTAATTCCATATTTTGTTGCACGCATTCCACCAGCATTTTCACTGACATTGCCCCCTAAGCTTGAATGCTCCATGCTAGCAGGATCAGGCGGATAAAAAAGTCCATATTTGGCAATTTCTTTTTGTAAATGTATATTTATAACGCCTGGTTGAACAACGGCAACTAAATTATCTAAATCGATTTCTAAAATTTTATTCATATGCTTTTCAAAAGCTAAAATCAAACCACCATTAACAGCCAAAGAACCTCCACTCATACCAGTTCCTGCACCGCGTGGAACTACAATGATACCTTTATCATTGCAAAATCTTAAAATGTTAGAAATATCTTCTTCGTTTCTTGGAAAAAGCACGCCATCAGGCAGATAATGATTTTTAGTTGCATCATAACTATAAGCAATTTTGTGTATTTGATCAAAATAAGCATTTTCTTTGCCTAAAAGTTTGATAAAATATTGCTTAAATTCTTCTTTCATTAATCCGATAAAACCTTAGAAAAATCAATTAAAGCATTATAATAACGGTAATAATCATTCATCTCTTGTGCATTAAAATCAAAAAAGTTAGTTTTATATCCACTCACGCGAGAATAAAAAGGAATTTGCACACTAGAGGCTTTTTCAATAGGAAATTCATAAAGTTCATTGAAATTTTGACAATCAATGATTTTAGCTTTATTCTCTAAAGCAAAAATTAAAACGCCCACCGCATTATCTGCACAAAATTTCCTAAAATCACTACGCTTTGGTGCAACAGTAGAACTTCTAATTAATTGTGCTCCAAAAATATCTATATGAGTAAAATAAATTTGAGGAAAATCCGATACCAAATCTTTATAAGTTTTTTCATCTGGAGCGATGATCATTCCTCTATCATAAAGAAAATTTAAAACCACTTCATCACCACTTTGAGGTAAAACATTTGGTAAAGGCAAGGCTTCTTGTTTTAAATCTGAAAAAACACTAAATTCTAATTTTGCAAGACCATTTTCTTTCGCAATCACACTTGCTCTAGCTATAATGCTTTTAGAATTTTTAAATTGTTGTAATACAACACCACTAGAATTGATTTGAATTTCTGAACTATCCTTGATATAACCATAAATATCATCTACTTTTAAAAGTTCTGTTTTAAAAGGCTTTAAATCGAAATTTGCAGCAAATAAAGTAAGATTTAATGTTAGAAAAAGTGCTATAAATCTAAGCAAATTTTGCTCCTTTAAAAAATAATTTTATGTAATTATATTCCTTTTTTGTTAAGCAATTGTAAGAAAAATAAAGTAAAATATAGATTTTAAATTTTCAAAATCTATAAAAATCAAGGTTTTTTATGAGAAAAATTTTACTTTTATTTGTATTTGTTATCCAAAGTTTTGCTGCCTTAAGTGTTGAAGAATTGACTTGGGATAATGGAGATACTTTACTTAAATTTTTACAACGAAATTCTATTCCTATGTCACTTTATTATGGACTTGATAAAGAAGATCAAGAGCTTGCTTCTGACATACTTTATAAAACAAGATATCAAATTTTAAAAGATGATAATAACAATATAGAGCAAGTTTTAATTCCAATAAGCGATGATTTGCAAATTCATATTTATAAAAATAAAAATAATCAATATGCACTAACCTTTACTCCAATCATTTATCAAATTGATAATAGAATTTTACACCTAACCATTAAAAATTCAGCCTATCAAGATGTGTATGAAGAAAGTGGAAGTAGTACTTTAGCTCGTGCAATGGTTCGAGCTTTTAAAGGGATTAATTTTAGAAATATCCAAAAAGGAGACGAAATAACCCTTTATTATGAGCAAAAAAGACGTATGGGGAAACTATGGGGAGATATTACAATTAAAATGGCTACAGTTGAAATTAATAAAAACACCCAAGAGATCTTCTCCTATAATGATACTTTTTATGATCGAAAAGGTAGAGAATTGGATAATTTTTTACTGACAAAACCTGTTAATTATATAAGAATTTCTTCTCCTTTTAGTACTGCAAGATATCATCCTATACTTAAACGTTACCGCGCACATCTTGGTATAGACTATGCTGCACCTACTGGCACACCTGTTAAAAGTGCTGGTAAAGGAACGATTATTTTTGTTGGAACAAAAGGGGGATATGGAAACGTTGTACAGGTAAAACATGAAGGAGGATACACGACTTTATATGCGCATTTAAGTCGTTTTGCCAAAATAAAAACAGGCCAAAGGGTCAATCAAGGACAAATTATTGCTTATGTGGGATCAACAGGAATGAGCACAGGCCCTCATTTACATTTTGGAGTGTATCTTAACAATAAAGCTATCAATCCGACCTCAGTTGTAAAAATCGCTAAGTCTGAATTAAAAGGAAAACAAAAAAAGGAATTTGAAAACACTATAGCCCAATATGAAAAAACTGTTCAGGAGGCTTTAAACAATCACCAACCAAATCCTCCAAAAGAAGAAGATTTTGAAAATTATATAGAATTAAATTAATTGCTAAGCAAAGCCTTGTCTTTAGCTTTTATTAAAGAATTTAAAAGAGCGATCAGCTCTTCTTTTTCTTTAGATTCTATTTCGTTAAAAACTAAATTAACAAGCTGATGAACTAAAATTTCATTGCATAGATCCAAATCACCAAATTCTCTAGCCTTTTGAATAATCTTTAAAACCCTTAAATCTTTTTTTTCATACATTATTCAATCCTTTAAATAAATCACACTCGCAAAACGTTTTTGTGTTTTATTTCTACGATAAGAAAAAAAATCTTTATTTTCAAAGCTGCAAATTTCAGAGTCTAAAATATGATTTATATTTAAATTTTTAGCTTGAAATTTGACTAAAGATTTCAAATCTAACCGATTATCTGATAAAAAATCTTTAAAATTTTGCTGTGAAAAATTTAAAATATCTCCACTAATTTCATAATTTTTCCAGCAAATACTTGGCATGATAAAAAGATGAAATTTAGTTTTATCTAAATTTGGATTTTCTAAAATAATCTTATCTACACATTTTTTTAAAATATTTTCAAAACTTCCTTTTCTACCAGAATGCAAAGCCGCTATAATACCATCTTCATGATACAATAACAAAGGTAAGCAATCAGCACTTAAAACACAAAGTGCAGTATTTGTTTTTTTAGTGATTAAACCATCACAAGTTAGATCTTTTAAATTTGTATCATAATTTTGCACCAAATCAGAATGAATTTGATCCATAAAAACACATTCTAAAATACCCTCAAAACCTAAATGAGAAAATAAATTTTGCTTAAAAGAATTAGCTCTAAAAATATTATAATCTTGATCATAAGCACAAAAAACACTTACTTTTTCATTGTCTAATAAAGATAAGAAATTTTGTCTATTTCTTTCCATGATATTTCCTTGGTGTCTTTTAGTTGTGCGTGTATATATCTAGCAAGTAAGTCAGTTTCGATATTGATTTTTCTACCTACCTTATATCCTTTAAAAAGAGTTTCTTTAAAAGTAATAGGAATAATAGTCAATCTAATCTGATTTTCAAAAACCTCATTCACAGTCAAACTCACCCCATCAATCCCTATACTACCTTTAGAGGCAACAAATTTCATCGCATCTTTAGGTAAGGAAATAAAAAAATCCACTCCATTTTCATCTTGATGAATTTTTTCTAGTGTTCCTATAAAATCAATATGTCCTTGCATTAAATGTCCATCGATTCTATCTCCAAACCTTAAAGCCGGCTCTATATGGACATTTTCTTTTAAATTTTGCACCGCTATATGCAAACGACTTTCATGAGAAAGTTCAACCTCAAAACCATTGTGATAAATTTTTGTTACACTTAAACAAGCTCCATTAACAGCTATGCTATCCCCTAAATTGGGTTTATGATGCGCTTTTAATCTTAAAATATTATTCTGATAAGATACAACCTGTGCAATTTCTCTTATAAGGCCATTAAACATTGAAATTCCTTAAAATATCTTGTTAATTATCTTATTAATTGCTTTGTCCACTTTTTTATTTTTATCTGTAGTATCATTATTTTTTACACCAAATATATTTTTTACAGAATCAACAACACTGCTTGCATCTAATTTTATTTTAGGATTATCAGTTGTTCCTGTAATATTTCCTTTAAAATCAACCTTATCGATTTTGGCACTAAAAGGAAGATTTAAAGAACCGCTTTTTGAATTAAGCTCTCCTGAATTTATAAGAATACTGGCATTATCAGCTTGCATATTTAAATTTAGTTTTATATTTTCTTTATTGATTAATGCTTTTGCGTTTGCTGTATGAAAAACTTCTTGAGTAAAATCTTTAAAAGTTAAAACTTTTAACGCCGTTGTAATTGCATTTGGCTTAAGTTTTCCTTCTTTGATATCTAAATTGACCTCACCTTTCTCATTTAATATATCATAATTTGCTTTTACATTAGCCTTGCCTTGATAAACATCCATAATACCTATTCCTTGAGCTAAAGTATCTAAATCTACATTGTTTAAATCAGCATTAATAATATTATCTTTTAAAATTGCGTTTAAAGCTCCGTTGAATAAATTTTTACTCATGATATTAAAATTGAAAGTTTTATCATAGCTAACATCACCATTAAAACTCGCAGAACCTTTAAGTTTTCTATCTAGCAAAAATCCTAATTTAGAAAAATCATTGACATCTAAAATAAAATCAGATTTTAAATTTATTTTATTAATATCAAAACTGCCTTTTAAATGTGTAAGATTAACTAAGGTAGAATTTAAAGCATTGTCAAATTGGGCGATATTATTTTTTAAAATTATATTTGAATTTAGATCATAATTTACATTATTTGGAAATTTTTTATCTAAAATTTTACTTAAAATCACAGAATTTAAAATACCTTTGACTTTTAAATTCAAATTACCATTTAAATTTTTAAAATCAACATTATCCAAATGTGCTTTTGCATTAATATCTCCACTTGCATAATTTGGCATACCTACAATCACTAAAAGCTTTGAAAGATCAAGTTTATTAATATCTAAATCTAATTTTTCACCATTAGAATTTGCTTTTATAATTCCATTGGCAATATTTGCATCCGCGCTTAAATTTTTTATCTGAGATCCTATAAGATGGGCTTTTGCGTTTAACTCTGCATTACCTTGTAGTTTTTGTCCTGCAATAGCGCTAAATTGGGATAAATCATCGATAAAAGAATTTAAATCTGTATTAAGTTCTTTATTTTTTAGATTGTAAGTTCCGGATAATTTTTTGATATTTAATAAATTAGAAGCCAAAATCGCATTATAAGCAATATTGCTATTTTTACCAACTGCTTTTGCATTAAAACTAAAGCTTGTATTTGGAAGTTCTATATGGGCGATTTTTTTAAGCTCCTCAGTGTTTATTTTTGCATTATTGATTTTTGCTTCAGCACTAAAATTTGCAAAATCAAGTCCTGTGCTGTTTAAATTAGCATTCAAATTACCATTGATCAAGCTACCATATCCAGCAATGGCTAAAATTTTTCCTAAATCTGCATTATCAATTTGAGCGAGTAATTGATTATTTTTAAAACCGGCCTTAATTTCACCGCCCAATCCTATAACATTGGCATTCAAAGTTTGTAAGGAATTGTTCGCCAAACTTAAGTCTCCTACGGTTTGTAAATTACCATTTAATTTTGTTTTTGTCAGTTTTTCAAGTTTAGCCAGACTAGGAATTTTTAAATCAAAATCAGTAAAAAGAGTATTATCGAATAAATTATATAAAGTTTTTTGGGTTTGTAAATTTAAATAATCATTATAAATCTTACTTATAGCATAAATTTTATCGTCTTTTACATTTGCCAAAATTTGAGCTTTTAAATTTGAATTTTCAGGTAAGTCTAATCCAAATTCTTTTTTAATCATAGCATAGTTTATATAACTATTATCAAGTTTTATTATAATATTCCCATTAGGTTTTAAATCTTTTGCACTGATTTTACTTGCTATATCTAAAGTTCCTTTTGCTAAATTTGCTCGACCAAAAAGTCCTAGCAATTCTGAAATTTGCACATCTTGGGCACTTAAATTTAAAGCAATAGGAGAATAATCATAAATGCGTGCATTTAATAAAACATCAGATCCAAACAAATAACCTTTACCATTAGCTGTAAAATTACTTGCTTTGCCTTGAATTTTCCCTCCAAAAGCCAAATTTTCTTTTAAATTTAAACCTAAATTTTGAGCATAATTTTTATTTAATTTAACGATATAATCAAGATCAAAACCTAATTTAAAAAAATTTAATTTTCCATACACATTAAGATTAACCATATTGGCTAAACTAAGCTGAAGATCAACATTAGAAAAACGAAGTTTAAAACGCGTAATATTTACATCAAGTCCAGAACTTTCTTTAATCTTATTTTGAGCTATATTGGCAACGATACTATTACCAAAGCCTGTAAATAATATCACATAAGAAGCTATTATAAGCACCACAATTAAAGCAAGTATTGTATAGAAAATTTTTTTCATTTTTTATCCTTATAAGTTAATTTATAAAAAAACTTTAGTCAATTTAACTCAAGTTATATAAATATTTTTACTAAAAGTATTGACAAAATTCATTTTTTATAGTATGATTTTATCACTCTAAATTAAAGAGTGCTAGAAATCAATATTATATTAAGGATGGACAAAAATGAATTTTCAACCTTTAGGAAAACGTGTTTTAATCAAACGCGTAGAAGAAACTAAAACAACATCTTCAGGTATAATTATACCAGATAATGCTAAAGAAAAACCACTAATGGGAGAGGTAATTGCAGTAAGCAAAGAAATAAGTGATATATCAAGTGGAGATAAAATTATGTTTTCCAAATACGGTGGAACCGAAATTAAACTTGATAATGATGAGTATCTAGTACTAAATATAGATGATATTTTAGGAATTTTAAAATAATTTAAAAAAAGGATCAACGATGGCAAAAGAAATTATTTTTTCAGATGAGGCAAGAAATAAACTTTATGAGGGCGTTAAAAAATTAAATGACGCTGTAAAAGTAACTATGGGACCGAGAGGTCGCAATGTTTTAATCCAAAAAAGTTTTGGTGCTCCAACAATTACAAAAGATGGTGTTAGTGTTGCTAAAGAAGTTGAATTAAAAGATTCTTTAGAGAATATGGGTGCTTCTTTGGTAAGAGAAGTTGCAAGTAAAACAGCTGATCAAGCAGGTGATGGAACAACAACTGCAACTGTTTTAGCTCATGCTATTTTCAAAGAAGGTTTAAGAAATATCACAGCAGGAGCTAACCCTATCGAAGTTAAACGCGGTATGGATAAAGCTTGTGAAGCTATTATAGATGAACTTAAAAAACTTTCTCGTGAAGTTAAAGATAAAAAAGAAATAGCTCAAGTCGCTACTATTTCAGCAAATTCTGATGAAAAAATCGGAAATTTAATTGCTGATGCTATGGAAAAAGTAGGTAAAGACGGCGTGATAACTGTTGAAGAAGCTAAATCAATTAATGATGAATTAAATGTTGTTGAGGGTATGCAATTTGATAGAGGATATTTAAGCCCTTATTTTATCACAAATGCTGATAAAATGTTAGTAGAACTTTCAAATCCTTATATTTTACTTTATGATAAAAAAATATCAAGCTTAAAAGATTTATTGCCAATTTTAGAGCAAATTCAAAAAACAGGCAAACCTCTTTTAATCATCGCTGAAGATATTGAAGGTGAAGCACTTGCAACCTTAGTTGTTAATAAACTCAGAGGTGTTTTAAATATTTCAGCTGTAAAGGCACCTGGTTTTGGAGATAGAAGAAAAGCTATGCTTGAAGATATTGCTATTTTAACAGGCGGAGAAGTGATTTCTGAAGAACTTGGAAGAACTTTAGAAAGCGCAACCTTAGAAGATCTAGGACAAGCTTCAAGCGTAATTATTGACAAAGATAATACAACTATCGTAAATGGCGTAGGTGAAAAAGCAAATATTGATGCAAGAATCAATCAAATTAAAGCTCAAATTGCTGAAACAACAAGTGATTATGATAAAGAAAAATTACAAGAAAGACTTGCAAAATTAAGCGGTGGTGTAGCTTTAATCAAAGTTGGAGCTGCAACTGAAACTGAAATGAAAGAGAAAAAAGATCGTGTTGATGATGCTTTAAGCGCAACAAAAGCTGCTGTTGAAGAAGGTATAGTAATTGGTGGTGGCGCTGCACTTATCAAAGCAAAATCAAAAATCAAACTAGATCTTAAAGGTGATGAAGCTATTGGAGCTGCAATAGTAGAAAGAGCTTTAAGAGCGCCTTTGAAACAAATTGCTGAAAATGCTGGTTTTGATGCAGGCGTTGTTGTTAATACTGTAGAAAATACAAAAGACGAAAATACAGGTTTTGATGCCGCTAAAGGCGAATATGTAGATATGTTTGCCTCTGGTATTATCGATCCTGTTAAAGTAGAAAGAGTTGCTTTGCTTAATGCAGTATCTGTAGCAAGCATGCTTTTAACAACTGAAGCAACTATCAGTGAAATTAAAGAAGATAAACCTGCTATGCCTGATATGAGCGGTATGGGTGGAATGGGAGGTATGGGTGGAATGATGTAATTTCCATCTAAGCTAAAATCAAGTCAGTTTTTCTGGCTTGATTTTTACCAACTTAATTTAAAAACACTCCCTTCATTCTCTATAGATTCACAAACAATCTTTATATTATTATCATGACAAATCTTTTTTACTAAAGATAAACCTATACCAAAGCCCCCTTGATCTTTGTTAAATCTTGCATAGCGATCAAAAATAAATTTTAAATTTTCTTTTGAAATGCCACAACCTGTATCAGCAATACTAAAAAAATTTTCTTTTAGTTTTATAAAAATAGTTCCATTTTTCTTATTATATTTAATGGCATTACTTAAAAGATTGTCTAAAAGTTTTGAGATTTGATTTTTAGTGGCAAAAATCATAACTTTATTATCTAACTTAAGATCCAAATTAATCTTTTTTTGCTCAAAAAATAATCTAAAATATTCTATCCTTTCTTCGAATAAATTTTTGAGATCAAATTCTTCTTTTTTATCTTCTAAAGTATTAGGAAAATTATAAAAAACTAAATCAGAATATACTTGAGATAAACTTTTTGCTGCAATTTTTATACGCTTAAATTTATTGTTATCTAAATTTTGCCGTTCGAGTTGTTCTATACTCATTAAAATAACACTTAAAGGCGTATTTAGCTCGTGCGTGGAATCTTTGATAAATCGATTTAAGACAGTAATTTTATCTTCTAAAGGTTTTAAGGCAATTTTAACTAATATATAAGCAATAAGTCCTAAAACAAAAAAAGCCAAAAAAGAAAAACTAAAAACCTTAACCCTGATCCAAAAAAGCTCCTTACTAACATCTTCTCCTTGAATTAGAACTTTTAAGCCATTTTCTTGAGTTAATTCCTCATTTCTTGAGTATTGTAAATAATACAAATCCGTGCTCATAGGAAAAATAAAAAATACCTTTCCATCATAAATTCCCCTACCCTTGAATTCAATTTTTGCTTTTCTAAAATCAAAATTTAGATTATTAAAAATCGTATGATTATTATCAAAAATTGCAAAATTTAATCCTGAACTTTCTGCTATATTTTTAGCACTTGTAGCAATTGGAGTGAAGCGAGAATTGATAATATTAATCACGATATTTCTATGAATTTCTCTTAAAGAACTACTCCTTAAAATCACCAGTTCTTCATACAGTTTTTGATACCAAATGACAAAAAAGAAAGCTAGAAAAAAACCTGTGGTTGTAAGATAAATGAGTAAAATTTGCCTGATAACTTTTTTACTCATAACGATAGCCTCTGCCTCTTTGATTGATAATTTTTTCTTTGCCCAATAATTTTCTTAAATTTTTAATATAGGCTCTTAAACTAAGTTCACTTGGTTCTTCATTATAATCCCAAAGTTCTTCAAAAATCTTTTCTGCGCTTAAAAAGATATTTTTATTTTTTAACAATAAAGATAAGAGCTTAACTTCCTTGCTTGGCAAAGGTAAAGCTTTATCAAAATGAAAAAGAATTTGGGATGCAAAATTAAATTTAAAACCATTACCTAAATTTTCAAAATCTTCATTCTTATGAGAAAAAGATCTTTTTAATAAAGCTTTTATACGTATAGCAAGTTCGGCTAATTCAAAAGGCTTTTTTATATAATCATCACAACCTGAACTAAAGCCTTCTTTTAAATCATTTACCGTATTTAAGGAAGTCATAAAAATAGCTGGTGTTTCCTTTCCGTAACTGCGCAAATCTTTAAGCAAAGAAAAACCATCTCCTAATGGAACTTTAACATCTAAAATCCATAAATCAAAATACTTTTCATAGGCTAAATTTAAAGCCTCTTTGGCATCAGTACAAACACTAACTTCATATCCTTCATCACTTAAAAATTCTTCTATAATTTCACTTAAGCTTAAATCGTCTTCTAAAAGCAAAATTTTTGCTGCCATAAATTTAATCCCTTTTTATTGTTTTTGAGAATTATACAAAAAATAATTATTGATTTGAAAGCAAACATGAAGTAAAAAGTGGCTCCGGATGTAGGATTCGAACCTACGACCAATCGGTTAACAGCCGACTACTCTACCGCTGAGCTAATCCGGAATATGAAAGTTTTAAAAATGTAATTATATTTAAAATTAATGTCTTTGTCAAGATTTTTTGCAAAATTTTTTAGAAAATTATTCTTTTACTAAAATATTATTCAAACCAATAAAATAAAAATGATTCACTCCATCTTTATAATCATAATCAAGTTTCATATCATGAGCTTCTAAAATTGTATTAACTATATAAAGTCCCAATCCAAAACTTGATTTTTGTTTTGTACCTTGAGTAAAAGCTTGGGTATAATATTCTAAAGTATTATTAAGTTCAGGACCACAATTTTTAAAACATATATAATTATCTTTAATGCAAATTTCCACAAAACCATCTTGAGAATGCTTGATACCATTATCAATCATATTTTTAATCGCCGTTGTAAAAAGTTTAAAATCCACATTGACAAAAAAGCTTTCACCCATAAAAATACGTATATTATTATCATCGCGCATCGCTATCTCTTTAGCCTCATCTAAAATATCTAAGATGTTATATTTTTTTCTATTAATGAAAGCAGCTCCTGAGGTTACCTGCTCTATCGCAGCAAATTCATTGATTAAAATTTCAAGTCGATTAAATATACCATCTAATCTTTCTTTATATTTATTATCCTCTAGCATTTCAAGAGTAATAAGCCCTTTTGTAATTGGAGTTTTTAATTCGTGCATAATATTTCTTAGAAAAAATTGACGAGATTGATTAAGTTTTCGAATTTGCAAAATAGCTTGATAAAAAGCTTCACTTACTTGAGAAATTTCATCTGCCCCAGTGCTAACATCCTCAATATCTCCAAGTCTTCCTTCTGCAAATTTATCAATTTGCTTTTTTAAAGTTTTTAAAGGTTTTAATTTTTTAAAAATAAAAATATAAAGCAAAATAAGTATGCAAATAACAGCCACTGCAATTGCTTTTATAATAAAATATCTATAAGTTTGATAATCTTGATCTTTATAAAGATTAATCTTCCCATCATAAATAATATTTAAATAAACTTGATTGTCATAAGAAATAATCTCTATTAGACCATTATTAACTTCAACGCGAGCAAGAACATCTCCGCTAAAAAGAATTTTACGAATTTGTTTTGGCTCTATAATTTGCTCCATTTTATTGTAATTTTTTGTTTGTTCTTCAAATTCTTTTTCATTAATAACTCCAGCAAAATACAAAAGTCTAGCATTAGCAATTAAAGAATACTTTGTATTCAACTCTCTTGTATAATTTTGCTGATCGTATTCAATTAACCATAAAAATCCTAAAACAACACTTACTCCAGCAAAAATAAAAATAAAAGTAATGGTATAAAAAATCGAAGATTTATTCATTGAGTTAATTTATAGCCTATCCCTCTGATGGAATGTATATATTTTGGCGTTTTTGGATCATCTCCCATTTTTTGACGAATTCGACTAATGATAACATCTATACTTTTATTGCTAGAATCTTCACTAATAGAAGAACAATTATATACAAGCTCTTCTCTGCTTACTACTCCGCCTTCTTTTTTGATTAAATAACTTAAAATATCAAATTCAGCATTAGTTAAAATAAGTTCTTGTCCCTTCATTGAAATTGTATGCTTGTATTGATCATAAACAAGATCTTTAACACTTTTAGAAAGAGTGCTTTTTGTATTTGAAATCCTTCTTAAATGACTTTTAATGCGTGCTTGAAGTTCTTTGGGATTATAAGGCTTTGGTAAATAATCATCTGCACCAAGCTCTAAAGCATTTACTTTGTCTGTAATATCATGTCTGGCACTTGAAATAATAATAGGAGTGTCATACTTTTTACGAATTTCCTCACACACTTCAAGTCCATCAAGTCCCGGCAAAGAAAGATCTAAAATAATCAATTGATATTCTTTTAAAGCAAGCTTTGAAAGTCCTATATAAGGTTCGTGAGCAATATCGACTTTCATATCAAATTTTTCTAAGTATTCAGCAGTAATTTCAGCTAATTCTAAATCATCTTCTATCATAAGAATATTTGTCATTATATTCCTTTTTTAATTAATCTTAAAATCTAATTTTAAACTAAAATTTATAACGAAAGGAAAATCCTTTCGTAAAATTATCTTAGCACCAATAAAGTAGTAAAGCCATTTCTATACACCCAAATTTTCATAAATTCCTTTTTATTAACTTGTTTTAAAGCCTGATCTAAATCTTTTAAATTTTTAATTTCATCTTGCCCTATACCTATAATCACATCTCCTTCTTTAAAACCAACCTCTTCTGCTTTGCTTTTACTCTTAACCTTCTCTACTAAAACTCCGTTAATATCTCTTGGAAGTTGCAAACGATCTTTTATTCTAGGATCTAAATTCCTTAAACTCAATCCTTCAATTAAATTATTTTGCACTCCTTTATTTTCTTTTTCTCCTTTAAGAGTAAAGCTTGTTTGTTTATTACTTCCATCTCTTTCATAATCAATTACTACCTTTTCTCCAATCTCGAGAGTTCCTATGTAATTTTTCAAATCAATTGGACTTTTAATAACCTTATTATTTACCTTAGTCACCAAATCTCCTCGTTTTAATCCAGCTTCATCAGCGCTAGATCCTTTTTGAACATCTGTGATTAAAGCACCTTCTTGATTTTTATAAGCTTTTTTAGTTTCTCCTTGTAAAGCTGAAATGGTTACCCCTAAAAATCCCCTTTCAATTTTACCTTTTTCAATAAGCTTTTTCGCTATATCTTCAACCATATTTGAAGGAATAGCAAATCCTATACCATTATTGCCACCTCCACGAGAAAGTATAGCAGAGTTAATGCCTACTAAAAATCCACGACTATCAACCAAAGCACCGCCTGAATTTCCTGGATTAATAGAAGCATCAGTCTGTATGAAATTTTCATACTGATTAAGGCCGATATTATCTTTATTTAATGCTGAAATAATTCCACTTGTAACACTAAAGCCAACCCCAAAAGGATTTCCCAAAGCAAAAACAACATCACCCTCCATTAAATTATCTGAATTAGCAAAAGTAATAGCTGAAAGATTTTTAGCTTCTATCTTAATCACCGCTAAATCTGTTTTTGGATCTTTTCCTATTAATTTAGCCTTATATTCTGTATCGCTTCCTGGCAAATTTACAGTGATTGTATCTGCATCTTCTACAACGTGATTATTGGTTACTATATAGCCATCTTTTGAAATGATTACCCCAGAACCTAAAGAGCTAATTACCTCCTTATCGCTTTTGTTTTTTCTTTGAGGAATATCGAAAAATTGTTTAAAATAAGGATCATCAAAAAAATCATCCAAAGGACTGAAACTATTTGCTCTTGTTATGGTTTTTGAGGTTGAAATATTAACAACTGATTTTTTAGCATCCTTAATAGAATCATGATAACTCAATATAACTCCGCCATCTGCTGGATTAACGCGATTGGCTGATGAAGTTGATTCATTAAAATTAATACTTGTTGCAAATAATGCACTTGCTAAACCTATTGACAAAAAAATCTTTTTCATAATTTTTCCTTTCTATTAGAAAATTTATATTCTAAATTATGATTTTATTTGTAAAAATATTTTACATGAGTTATAGTATAAAATCAAAAATTTACAAAATTGTAAATAAAAAACTTGAGTGATAAAAATTGATAAAACTTGATTGACTTAGACTAAAGTTTTTGATATAATTTTAAATCCTAAAAATAAATTATTTTATTAACTAAACAACCAAAGGAAGATAAAAATGAATAGTTTATACGAAACTCTTGGAATATCCAAAAATGCGAGCTCTGATGAAATAAAAAAAGCTTATCGTCGCTTAGCAAGACAATATCATCCAGACATCAATAAAGAAAAAGGAGCTGAAGAAAAATTTAAAGAAATTAATGCCGCTTATGAAATTTTAAGCGATGAAAAAAAACGTGCTCAATATGATCAATACGGAGATTCTATTTTTGGTGGGCAAAGTTTTCATGATTTTTCAAGAAATACGGGTGGTATCAATTTAGATGATATTTTAAAAGATTTATTTGGTGGAGGATTTGGAGGATCTTCTCGCGGAAGTCGTTTTGGTGGATTTTCTTCCAAAGGCTTTGGAGGATTTGGAAATTTTGAAGAAGAAAATTTGGATACAACTATAGAATTAACCATTCCTTTTGAAAAAGCCATTACAGGAGGTGAGCATCATTTTACCTTTCAAGGAGAAAATATCAAATTTAAAATTCCTCATGGAATCAAAGAAGGCGAAAAACTTAGAATTCGTGGTAAAGGAAAAAGCGCTTACAATAAAACACGCGGAGATCTTATCATCATCGTTAAACTTGAGGAAAGCAAGATGTATCAAAGAGAAGATGATGATTTATATCAAAAAATAGATATTCCACTTAAAACCGCTTTATTTGGTGGAAAAATTACAATTAAAACTTTTAAAGAGGATAAAAAAGAAGCAAAAATCACCATAGCTCCCAATTCAAAAAATGGACAAAAAATACGCCTAAAAGGATATGGGGTGCAAAATAGAAAAAATAATATTTATGGGGATTTGTATTTAATTTTGAATGTTATCTTACCTAATACAGAAACATTGGATGAAAATTTTATCGAACTCTTAAAAGAAAAACTTCCAGAATAAGGAGAAAATAATGGATCATCATTATGACGAACCCGTATATTTAATAAGCGTTGTTGCTAAAGTTTTAAGCATACATCCACAAACCTTAAGACAATACGAAAGAGAAGGATTGGTAGAGCCAAGTCGAACTGATGGTAAAATAAGACTTTATTCTCAAAGAGATATTGATCGTATTAAATTGATTTTGCGTTTAACTCGCGATATGGGAGTTAATTTAGCAGGAGTTGATGTTATATTAAAATTAAAAAATCAACTTCATGAATTTGAAAATTTAATTGATGAATTACGTTTAGAACTTAGCAAACAAAAAAATCCAGGTGCAGCTACAAAAGCTGTTGTTAAACACAAAAATAGTTTTGATTTAATTTTTTATAAAAAAAAATAAAAAAAGATGGATAATTTTTTAGAAATTTTTCTTATTGCAGCAGCAATAGCTATCGTATTAAATGTCATTTTAAAAAAATTTGAAATTCCTACTATCATTGGTTATATAGCAGCAGGAGAAATTATTTCTGAAATTTATCATTTAAGCGGAAAAGGGGAAATAACCCATATTGCCGAATTTGGTATTGTTTTTTTTGATGTTTACTATTGGACTTGAATTTTCTTTTAAGTATTTAATAGCCATGAAGCAAGAAGTTTTTCTAAATGGATCTTTGCAAATGCTTACTTGTGGATTTATATTTACTTTAATCATCATAGGAATTTTTTCTCTTGAAGATAAAAGTGCAACTGTAGTGGGTTTTGCCTTAGCACTCTCTTCCACAGCTGTAGTTTTAAAAATCTTAAATGATAATGGAGATATCAATGAACAATACGGTAGAAAGGCTTTAGGAATTTTGCTTTTTCAAGATATAGCTGTTATTCCTTTGCTTTTATTTATTGATATACTCTCATCCAATAACCAAAATATAGAACAAGTTTTAATTACCTCACTTGCTTCTGCCATCCTTTTAATCGTTTTACTTTTTCTCATAGGAAAATATTTAGTCGATCGAATTTTTAGACTTATTATTAGAACTTCTTCTCAAGAAATTTTCATAGGTACTATTTTATTTATGGTTATTGGAGCAAGTTTTTTAGCCAATTATTTTGGATTTTCTTACTCTTTGGGTGCTTTTATAGCTGGAGCATTAATCGCAGAAACAAAATATAAGCATAAAATTGAAGCAGATTTGATTCCTTTTAGAGATTTACTTTTAGGGCTTTTTTTTATGACAGTAGGTATGCAAATTCAACTTAACGTCATAGCGGAAAATTGGTTTTTAATTTGCATCTTAACCCTAATTGTTATGCTTATGAAATTTGGCATAATTTTTGGATTTTTATTTCTTTATACCAAAAAAAGAGTTGCCTTGAAAACCGCTTTTTCCATTGCACAAGTTGGAGAATTTGCCTTAGCGATTTTTTCTCTTTTACAAGCTAAAAATATGCTCGATGTTAAAACTTCGCAAATTTTAATTGTCGTTTCCATAATAACGATGATTATTACACCTTTTATACTTAATAATATACGAAAAATTACCAATGTAGTTGAAGATATCACTTTAAATACAAATGCGATCCAAAGCACTTCTCAAAGCAATCTAAAAAATCATCTTGTCATTTTTGGATACGGTCGCTTAGGTCAAGAAATGGTGCAAAGAATCAAAAATACTGGGGTGCCTTATTTGGTCTTAGAAAGTGATTTAAATCTAGTTGAATTAGGAAATAGCCGCGGAGAAAATGTAATTTTTGCAAATGCAGCTCAAGAAGAAACTCTAAAAATTGCCAATATTGAAGAATGCGCAGTTGCAATTATCACCATCACTAACGAAGCAAAACTTGAAATGCTCTGCCAACTTTTATCATCTTATCCAAAACCTATAGATACTATTATCCATGTTAATGGAAATCTTAAAAAAATGCTTTTTTCAAGCATTGATGATAATATTCGCATTGTAAGATCAGAAAAAATTCTAGCTCGAAATTTAGTTCAAGAAGCATTAGAATGCAGAATTCATAAAAACACCTAAGGATTATTTTGACAAAAATTAATGAAAAAACATTAAGGGTAAAATATCTAAGATTGTTAGAAAAATTTGCTAACACAGCAAAATCTTGCCTAAAAAGAGAGGATTTTGATTTAGAAAAATTTCAAGAAAGAATGCAAAAAAACAAAAAAAACTTAGAAAAATGTCAAGCGGTAGTTTTAAATTCAACCTATAGTAAAGCTTTAGAAAATTTTGTTAATGCTTGTCTTGATTTTTCCTTAAAAAAAGAAGAACTCTTAAACCTTGTAAATGCTTTAGATAAGCTAAAAAATCAAAATCATAAAGAAAAACACAAAAACTATTTAAAGGATTATAATGATTAATGTATTTTTTGATATGGATGGAACCTTAATTGATAGTGCAAATGCAATTTCTTGCGCCGTTAATGAAATTCGCGCAGATCTCAATCTAAGCGCCCTCAAAAAAGAAGAAATAATTAAGATCATCAATACTCCAAATATAGATTGGGGTAAAGAACTTTACAATATAGATAATTTTCATCATTCTAGCTTTAAAGATGGTTTTGAAAAATATTTTATAAAGCACTATGAACAAAGCGTGATACTCTTTGAAGGGGTTATGGATCTTTTAAAATTTTTAAAAAGTAAAAATTGCTTTTTAGCCATCGCAACAAATGCACCCCAAAGCTCGCTTACAAGCATTCTTAAAAAGCATGAAATCATTCCATATTTTGATAAAATTTTAGGTGTAAGCGTAGGCATAGAACCTAAACCAAGCCCACAAATGCTTCAACTTCTTATGGATGAAGCCCCTTATCAAACTAGCATTTTTATAGGCGATAGTCAAAAAGACAAAGAATGTGCTAAAAATGCAAAAATTCCGTATTATCACGCTAGATGGTATCAAAAAAATTTACAAGAAAATGAATTTGGTGATGCGCAAACTTTAAAAGAATACTTATTAAAATATTTATGAGTTTTTTAAAAAAATATAGCTAAAATAACGCAAATTCAACAATATCAAAGAAAGTAAAATATGAGTGAATTATTAATCGAAATTGGCACAGAAGAATTACCGGCTATACCTTTATTAAAAGAACTTCCAAATATAGAAAAAAAATGGCAAAACATTTTAGATGAATATCATTTAATGAGCGAATTTGAATTTTATTACACTCCGCGTCGTTTAGTATTTTTTCATAAAAATTTTCATCAAAAGCAAGAAGATACCACAGCTGAATTTATAGGAGCACCTAAAAGTATAGCTTTTAAAGAAGGTAAATTAACCCCTGCGGGTGAAGCATTTTTAGAAAAAGCGGGTATTAAAGAAAATGAACTTGAATTCAAAGAAATCAAAGGAAAAGAAGTTTTATACTATCAAAAAACCTTGACAGGAAAAAATAGTGTTGAAATTTTAGGAGAAATGATCAATAAATTCCTCAAAAGCTTAAATTTTGGAAAAAGTATGCGTTGGGGGGATCATTCTTTTGAATTTATACGTGCTATTAGAAATATTGCATGTGTTTTAGGCGATCAATTGGTTGAATTTGAAATTTTTGGAGTTAAAAGCTCTAAAAAAACCTTTGTTCATAGAAGTGTAAGTTATGATTTCTGTCCTTTTCGAAGCATTAAAGAATATTTTCAAATTTTAGAAAATAACTTTATCATTCTTGATCCAAAAAAACGCGAAGAAAAAATTTTAAATGAATTTAAAGAACTCGAAATAAAACACAATATCACTATTAGCGAAGATAAAGAACTTTTAGCTGAAGTTGTAGCTATTACAGAATATCCAAAAGCTCTTTTTGGAAGTTTTGATAAAGCCTTTTTAGAAATTCCTAATGAAGCTATCATCACTTCAATGAGAGAAAATCAACGCTATTTCGCTGTTTTTAACAACAATAAATTAAGTAATCATTTTATAGTTGTTAGCAATGCGGTTTGTGAGGATTATTCTAAAATCATACATGGCAATGAAAGAGTTTTAAAAGCAAGATTAAGCGATGCAATGTTTTTTTATCAAAATGATTTACAAAAAGGCTTAGAACCTGAAAAGCTTAAAAAAATCGTTTATCTTGAAAATCTAGGAACAATGAGTGATAAAAGCTCAAGAGAAATTGAGCTGGCAAAAATTTTATGTGAATTTTTAAAAAATAATGATTTTGAAAAAATTTCTAAAGCTATTTACTATGCCAAAGCTGATTTAACCACTCAAATGGTTTATGAATTCACAGATTTACAAGGAATTATCGGAGGCTATTATGCTGCCAAAATGGGACTTGAACAAGAAATTTGCTTAGCTATAAAAGAGCAATACTTGCCAAATTCTGAAAAATCAGATCTTCCTAGCACAGAATTTTCAAGCATAGTTGCTTTAGCTAATAAATTTGATACTCTTTTAGGACTTTTTAGTATAGGTAAAATTCCAAGCGGAACAAAAGATCCTTATGCATTAAGACGTGCTGCTAATGGGATTTTAAAAATACTTTTAAAATTAAATAAAAATTTCGATATCAATGCGTTTTTAGAAAAAGCTTTAAAAAATTATCAAAATTTTAATTTGCAAATTTTAAAAGATTTTATTTTTGAAAGAATTTATACATTTTATGATTTAAATCCTAGCTTTATCAAAGCTGTTCTTGTTTCAAAAAATTCCGATATTGTTTCCATTGATGAAAGCATTAAAGCTTTAGCAAAAATCAGTCAAAAAAGCAATTTTAGTGATTATTTTAGCACCTTTAAACGCCTTGCTAATATCGCTCAAAAAACTACAAATACCATCGATGAAAGTTTATTTGTAGAAGCAGAAAAAAAACTTTATACAGCATTTAAAGAAAGTTTAAAAGCTCTTACGATTGAAGAAAAACTTAACAAATTATTTGCCTTAAAATCTGAAATTGATGCCTTTTTTGAAGCTGTTATGATTAACGATAAAGATGAAAAACTTAAGAGCAATCGCCAAGCTTTAGTATTTAGCATCTATCAAGAATTTCTTAAAATTGCAGACATTAAGGAACTTAGCTTATGAAAAAAATATTGACTTTACTTTTTTGTTTCTTTACTTGTACCTTTGGAACTCAAGAAATAAAACTTATCAAAGGGCAAGCCATATTTTTAGAGCTTGATAAAAATAATTTTATAGAATTAAAAAACCAAAATAAAATAATTCCAACCTTTAATCATCCAAAAAATAAAAATAAAATCCTTGCCATTTTTGCCCTACCCTATAAAAATCCTCCAAAAAGCACAAAATTAATCGCTATTTATAAAAATAAACAGCAAGAATTCATCATCAATGCATTAGAAGGAAATTATAAAAGCGAACAAATACAAGTAGCAAAAAATAAAGTTCTTCCACCTAAAAACGTTCAAGATCGCATTAAAAAAGAATTTCAAGAAGCGAATGAAATCTATGCTTCTTACACTCCAAAACCTTTATACAATGGAACTTTTGCAATACCTCTTGCAAGTTTTATTACAAGTGATTTTGGTAAAGCTAGAATTTTTAATCAAAAAGTCGCAAGTTACCATAGTGGAACAGATTTTAGAGCCCTAAGTGGAACTCCGATTTATGCTGCAAATTCGGGCATAGTAAAAATCGCTAAAAATAGATATTATGCTGGAAATTCCGTGGTTATTGATCATGGTTTGGGAATTTATTCTCAATATTATCATCTTTCAAAGATCAATGTAAAAAATGGACAAAAAGTTAAAAAAGGAGAGCTTATTGGACTAAGTGGAGCTACTGGAAGGGTGAGTGGACCGCATTTACATTTTGGAATACTTGTCGCACAAAAACAGGTAGATCCTTTAGATTTTATA
Source organism: Campylobacter sp. W0014 (assembly GCF_020135975.1). Classification (NCBI taxonomy): domain Bacteria; kingdom Pseudomonadati; phylum Campylobacterota; class Epsilonproteobacteria; order Campylobacterales; family Campylobacteraceae; genus Campylobacter; species Campylobacter sp. W0014. The sequence continues at coordinate 29,943 of NZ_JACHTR010000001.1, forward strand.
AAAAAATTTAATGCACTGTTTGATGAAATTTAGTCAATTTTTTAATATCTGGCTTCATGAAAATTACTATAAAAATGTTAGTAAAATAGGTAAAAATGGAGATTTTTTCACCGCAGTAAGCGTGGGAAATCTCTTTGGAACTTTACTGGCAAAACATTTTTTAAAACTCATTGATGAAGGCGTATTAAAACTTCCTTTAGAAATCGTTGAAATCGGAGCCAATGAAGGCTATTTGAGTCGTGATTTTTTATCCACTTTAGTTGAATTTAGACCTGAAATTTTTTCTCAAATTTCTTTTTTTATTATAGAGCCTCATGAAAAATTACAAATTTTACAAAAGAAAACCTTAGATGGCATAGATTTTATCCATAAAAATAATTTAGAAGAATGCCGTTTTAAAAACGCTTTCTTTTTTTGTAATGAACTTTTTGATAGCTTTACTTGTGAGCTTATAGACAATGATATGATGGCTTATGTAAAAGATTATCAAATCGTTTTTAAACCTATAGATGAAAACTTACAGCAAAGATGTCAAGAACTTGGATTAAAAAAAGGAGAATTAAGCCTAGAGCTTGAAAATTTTCTTAAAAAACTCGATCAAATCAGTGAAAAATTTATCTTTGCGGGTTTTGATTATGGAACTTTTGATAATGATCGTTTCAGTATAAGAATTTATCAAAAACACGAAGTTTTTAATCCTTTTGAAATTGCTTTAAAAGATTTTTTTGGCAAAAGCGATATAACTTATAATGTGAATTTTAATCATCTAAAAACTACTATTGAAAATTTAAATTTTAAACTTTTACATTTAAAAAAACAAAGTCAAGTTTTAATCGATTTTGGTTTTGAAGAATTACTAGAATATACTAAAAATAAAAATATAAAAAGTTATGAAAATTTACTCTCTCAAAGCAAAATTTTATTTTTTAATTTTGATGAAAAATTCCATTTTTTTGAATTTGCAAAATTATAAATTTGCTATGCAAAGCCCTTCTCTTAAACCCTCATCGATAACTATAAATTCTTCTTTACCAAAAATAGCAAAAAACAAAAAACAACCTGCAGCTAAATATTTTCTACGCGTTTTTCCAAGATAAAAATTAGCCTCTTTTTCACTCATATTCCAAATTTTTAATGCATATTTGAAAAAATCTTGAGTGTGTAAAATTTGGCCATTAATTTTTTTAGCGTCATATCTTTCATAATCTAAACCACATTTTAAAGCAGCCAAAGCTGTGGGGACACCTGAATTTAAAACCACTTTTTTTATTTTATTTTTTTTAAAAACTTTTTTAAGCTCTTTAACCTCATCAAAAGCTTTAAGTGCTATATTTTTTAAATTTCTATCTTGAATTAATAGGTGAATTTTTAATTTTTTATCTTTGATTTTATGAAAGAAATTGGGATGTTTTTTCAATATTTTTTTAAAAGAAAAAGTAGAAAAATCATCTTTAAAATTACATTTTTCATAAAAACTTATAATGCCAAAATCAAAACTTTGAAAATGTTCATCAAAAGATAACTCGCAAGAAGCACCCCCTAAATCACAATAAGCAAAACGCCCTTTCATGCCCAAATTAGCAAGAGCATTTTTCATCCCTAAAACGCTGATTTTAGCTTCTGTTTTAGCATCAATAACTTTAAAATTGATCCCAAATTGCTCTTTTAAATTTTTAAAAATTTCATCCGTATTACTTGCCTTTCTAAAAGCTGCCGTTGCAACAGCTTTTGCTTTGCATAAATTTTGCTCCTTAGATAAAACATTTAAAGCTTCTTTGATTTTTTCTATAGCCTCAGTTGAAATTTGCCCACTTTTAGATAAATTTTTTGCTGCACCTATAATAAATTCATACTCTTTTATTTTTTTAAAATTGTCATCCATCTCAACCGCTCTTAAAGTATTTGATCCCAAATCTATACCTAGCATTACTTTTCCTTGCAAATTTTAAAGTATAATAACAAAAACTTATTAAAGGAATCATTATGCTTTTGGGTGTAAATATCGATCATATTGCTGTTTTAAGACAAGCAAGAATGGTTAATGATCCTGATCTTTTAGAGGCGGCATTTATCGTAGCAAAATTTGGAGATCAAATCACTTTACATGTAAGAGAAGATCGTCGCCATACTCAAGATTTTGATTTGAAAAATCTTATCCATTTTTGCAAAAGCCCTATTAATCTAGAATGCGCCATTAATGAAGAAATTTTAAATTTAGCCCTTACTCTAAAACCCTCACGCGTTACTTTAGTACCAGAAAAAAGAGAGGAGCTGACCACAGAAGGAGGCTTAAATTTGAACCATCCTGATCTAAAAAAAAGCATCCAAAGACTCAAAAATGAAAATATAGAAGTTTCTCTTTTTATCAATCCAAAATTAAATGATATTGAAAAATCTTATGAGTTAAACGCTGATTTTATAGAACTTCATACCGGACTTTATGCAAATTTACATAATGCTCTTTTTACCAATATCTCACATACAGCTTTTGCACTTAAAGAATTGCAAATGGATAGAAAAAAACTTCAAAATCATTTAAAAGAAGAATTAAAAGCATTAAAACTTTGCGCTAAAAAAGGAGCAGAACTTGGCTTAAAAGTTGCTGCTGGGCATGGACTTAACTATAAAAATGTAAAAGAAATCGTAAAGATTAATGAAATTTGTGAATTAAATATAGGTCAAAGTATTATAGCAAGATCTGTATTTATGGGACTTAAAAAAGCTATTTTAGAAATGAAAGCTCTTATTGATGAAAACAAAAATTGCAATTAGCATTGGCGATCTTAATGGAATAGGTCCTGAAATTTTAATACGCTCTCATGAAAGCTTATGTGAAATTTGCGAACCTTATTATTTTATCCATGAAAAATTATTATATCAAGCTTTAGAATTACTCAATTTAAATATTTCAAATGCCAATATTGTTTATTTTAAAGAGAGTCAAGAATTTAGTTTTGAGTTAATCAAAAATCAAAATGGGTTAAAAATTTATTGCTTTTCTTTACCTCTAAATTTTCAAGTCAATGAAAATTTTACTATAAACCCTGGAAAGATTGATGATAAAAGCGGACTTTATTCTTTCTTAAGTTTTAAAGCTGCAAGTTATTTCACTTTTAAAAAATATGCACATGCCCTATTAACTCTACCTATACATAAAAAAGCTTGGGAATTAGCAAATATAAATTATAAAGGACATACAGACGCTTTAAGATCTTTTTTTAAAAAAGATGCTATCATGATGCTAGGTTGCAATAAGCTCTTTGTAGGATTATTTACCGAGCATATTCCGCTGGCAAAAGTGAGTCAAAAAATCACTTTTGAAAAATTAAGTATCTTTTTAAAGAATTTTTATGAACAAACTCATTTTAAAAAAATAGGGATTTTAGGCTTTAACCCTCACGCTGGAGATTATGGAGTCATAGGTGGAAAAGAAGAAGAAATTATGATCAAAGCCATCAGTTTTATCAATGCTTATTTACACTCAAAACGAGATGAATTTTTTTTTCATCAAGCCCTAAAAGATGAAATTTTACAAAAAGAATTGATTCAAAATTTCAAAGGAAAAGAAATCTACCTACCCTATCCTTTAGTTGCAGATACAGCTTTTACTCGATCAAGTTTAAAAAAATGCAATCGTTTAGTTGCCATGTATCACGATCTTGCCTTAGCTCCTTTAAAAGCTTTATATTTTGAAAAGAGTATCAATGTAAGCTTAAATTTACCCATCATTCGAGTTAGTGTTGATCACGGAACCGCATTTGACAAAGCCTATAAAAATATGAAAATTAACACTCAAAGCTACTTTGAAGCTGCTAAATTTAGCATGCAATATCACCAAATTAAACTTGATAAAGAAATTAAAAATGCAAAATTATAAAAAAGCTCTATTTGCTTTAGCTTTAAGTGCTTTTTGTATGGGTGTGACTGAATTTGTTATGGCTGGAGTTTTAATCGATGTACAACATTATTTTAAAATTAATGCAAAAGCTGCTGGTTATCTTACAACTTTATATGCTATAGGAGTTGTTATAGGAGCTCCTATTGTAAGTATTACTTTAAGCCATTTTTATAGACATATACAACTTTTAATTAATCTTGGAATTTTTGCTTTAGCTAATTTAACAATCTTTTTCAGTAATAATTTTTATTTAACAGCTTTTGCTCGTTTTATTGCTGGAACTCAGCATGGTGTATTTTTTGTTATTGCTACACTCGCTATTTCAAGCATTACTCCAAATGAAAAAAAATCTAGTGCCTTAGCCATTATGGTAACAGGACTTACAGTTGCACTTGTTACCGGTGTCCCTTTGGGAACCTTCATAGGATATCATTTTGGTTTTAAACTTATTTTTTTATTAATTTTTATCGTTACAGTTTTTGCCTCTTTGGGTGTTTGGCATATGATGCCCAAAAATTTATATCCCAATCCCACCAATTTAAAAAATCTTACACCAGCTTTTTCACATCGCAATTTACTTAAAACTTACACCATTACTCTTTGTAGTTGCGGTGCGCAATTTATTCTTTATACTTATTTACAAAAATTGCTTATAAATATTAGCGGATTTGAAGAACAAAATACAACTTATATCCTACTTTTATATGGAATATGTGCTATTTTTGGAAATTTATGGGGTGGAAAAATGGTAGATAAGAATGGTGCTATTTTTTCTTTAAGATTAATTTTATGTATGCAAATTATTACATTTTTAAATTTTTTATGGACAATTTATATTCCAATTTTTGTTATTTTAAATATCGCTTTGATGGGATTTTTTTCTTTTTCAACCATCCCTGCTTTAAAAATGTTAAGCATTATCAAAGCCAAACGACATACATATAAAATTATGGATAGTACTATCAGTGTTAATGAAGCAGCTTTTAATGTGGGTATAGCCTTAGCAAGTTTTATAGGAGGTCTTGTTTTAACAAGCATAGGTATAGAATTTAACGCACTTTTTGCATCAATTTTTGTCTTACCTGCTTTGATTTTTGTATTAATATCTCCAAGAGATAAAATTAATTATAAACACTTTAAAAGAAAGGTGGAATAAAAATTGCTTGTTCTATAGTGTATAAAAATTAAAGGAAAACAATGACCATAGATAACACTAAACAAATTTCCAATGCTGTTTTTAGCTCAACTAAAATTAAAGAAAAAACAACTTCAGCAGATCAATTTCAAGCCAATTTAAATGAAGTTAAAAATAAAGAAGATAAAGAAAAAACAACTTCTAATAACTTTAGCAACAAGGACTTAGATCTTGGAGCTATTAGAGAAGATTTTAGATCTTATGCATGGCAAAAAATGAGAGAGGATCAATATAAAAAAAATGAAGAAACCTTACTCAATAAACTTTTTGCAACTATCGATGCTGGAAATGGTATAAAATAAGCTAAATTGATACAAGAAACAAGTAAAATTTTGTTATAATTTTGCAAAAATAAAGGAAAATTATGATTTTCATTGATGCTTGTTTTAAAAAATCAACGCCCTATACTCCTATTTGGATGATGCGTCAAGCTGGGCGCTATTTGCCTGAATATATGCAAGTCCGTGAGCAAGCTGGAGATTTTCTTTCTTTATGTAAAGATTACAAAAAAGCGTCTGAAGTGAGTTTGCAACCTGTAGAAATTTTAAGAGTGGATGCAGCGATTATTTTTTCAGATATTTTAGTCGTTCCTCTTGAAATGGGAATGAATTTGCGTTTTGAAAAAGGAGAAGGACCTGTATTTAATGATCCAATTTCTAGCATAGAAGACCTAAAAAAACTAGATACTCAAAAGGCTCATCAAAAATTAAATTATGTTTATGATGCTTTAAAACTTACTCGAGAAAAACTTCCAAAAGATAAAGCACTTATAGGATTTTGTGGAAGTCCTTGGACTATAGCCACTTATATGATAGAAGGTGGCGGAAGTAAAAACTACGCAAAATGTAAAAAAATGCTTTATCAAAATCCAGAATTTTTGCATTTGATTTTATCAAATCTTACAGAAGTTTTAAAACTATATTTAGAAGAACAAATCAAAGCAGGAGCTAATGCTGTGCAAATTTTTGATAGCTGGGCAAGCGCTTTAGAATATAGTGAATTTTTTAATTTCTCTTTTAAATATATGCTTGAAATTTCTAATTTTATTAAAAATAAATATCCTAACATACCTGTCATTTTATTCCCTAAAGGAATCAGTGGCTATTTAGATAAAATCGATGGAAATTTTGATGTTTTTGGGGTTGATTGGAGCACTCCTTTGGAATTAGCACGAGATAAATTATCACACAAATATACCCTTCAAGGCAATATGGAACCTTGCAGATTATACAATAAAAATTCCATTAAAGAAAGCGTGGAACAAATTCTACAAACTATGAAAAATAAAGCCCATATTTTCAATTTAGGACATGGAATTTTACCGGATATTCCTGTTGAAAATGCTAAATATTTTATCAAGCTCGTTCAAGAAAGCTCAGCTAAATGAAAGTTGTTTTCGGGCCTGTAAGTTCTAGACGCTTTGGGCGATCTTTAGGAATTGATTTAAGCCCGAGTAAAAAACAGTGTAATTTTGATTGCGTCTATTGCGAACTTGAAGCTAAAAAAGCACAAGAAAAACAAGATGAAATTATAGAAGTTGCACAAATCATTTCAGAAGTTCAAATGACTATGGATAAAGGTATCGAATTTGACTTTCTTACTCTAACTGCCAATGGCGAACCAAGTCTTTATCCTCATTTGGACGAATTAATTAATTCTTTGCGTCAAATCGTTGAAAATAAAAAACTTCTTATTTTAAGCAACGGCACAGCCGTACTTGATCAAAATAAATTTCAAAGTTTATTAAAACTTGATGTGGTTAAATTCAGCCTAGATAGTGCCATTTCCAAAACTTTTTATCGTATAGATAGAGCTTTAAAAAATATCAATTTAGAATTAATGATACAAAAAATGGCAGAATTTAAAATAAAATTTCAAGGCGATCTTGTAATGGAAATTTTAGTGGTTAAAGATCTAAATGATAATGAAGAAGAATTTATAGCCCTTAATGAAGCTCTAGCTACAATATCACCGACAAGAATTGATCTAAGCACTATTGATCGGCCTCCATCTTATCCAGTCAAATCAATTGATGAAGAAAAGCTTTATGAGCTTTCAAAATTAATCACTTGTGCGCCAGTTTTTTTAGCAAAAAGAAATTATAAAGAACAAAAACTTGATTTAAATAAAGAAGAATTGCTAAAATTTCTTCATTTAAGAGCACAAAGTCAAATCGATGTAGAACACACTTTCAGTGAAAGTTCTAAGATTCTTTTACAAAAATTAATCCAAAAAAATGAAGTAAAAATCATTGATCTTGCAGGTGTCCGATTTTACAAAACTTGATTTCATTTTATATCTTTTAATTTTTGCGCCGCCTTTTTACCTATAAGAGTGCAAAGTTCATCAAAATTTGCTTTATAGATGGATTCAAAATTCCCATAATAAGCTAAAAGTTTATGTATTGCTCCTGCACTTAAACCCAATTTAACCAATTTAGAACTTTCTAAATCTTGTTTTTTCTTTGTTTTTTGATGAAAACTTATAGCAAAACGATGTGCCTCATCTCTTAATTTTTGCAAAAATTGCAATTTTTTATCATTCACACTCAAAGAAAATTCACCCTTAAAAGAATGGATTTTATCTTTAGCGCCTCCTTTGGCTCTATGGGCTTTTGCATCAATTTTTTCTTTAGAAATGGCTAAAATATCTATATTAGCACCACTACTTAAAACAATATCTTTTGCTAGTTCCAATAAAGCTTTTCCACCATCTATAAGCCACAAATCAGGTGGAGTGTTGTTTTGAAAATCCAAAGCCCTACGCGTTAAAACTTCTCGCATCTGTTCATAATCATTTTTGTATTCAAGATGAAATTTTCTATATGAGTTTTTATCCCATGCTCCAAATTTATAAACCACCATAGCTCCAACATTTGCAATCCCTTGCAAATGGGAATTATCAAAAATTTCAATATGATTTGGAAAATTTTCAAGTTCAAAATACTCTTGAATCTCTTTTTGTATTTTAAAATTGCTATTTTTTTGTTCTTTTTCTATATTTAAAAGTGCATTTTCAAAAGCAAGATCACAAATTTTTCTTTTTTCTCCTATTTTTGGCATTTTGATACTGATTTTTTTCTCAAAGCGTTTGCTTAAAATTTCCTCTAAAAGCTCTCTATCGTCAAATTCTTCATAAATATAAATAGTATTAGCTATTAAAGGTGTATCGGTATTAAAATTCTCTAAAATAAGTTGTTTATAAATTTCATTTTTTTCAAAACTTAAAGCATTTTTTAAAAGAGTTGTTTTAGAATTTACACTGATAATCTTTCCATTTTGCACCACAAAACGAATCGTTGAAAGTATGGAATCTTTAAAAGCAACCGCAAAAATCTCAAAATCCTCCAATTTAGCAATATCAATTTGAATTTTTACCTCCAAATCTTTAATGGTAGCAATTTGATCTCTTACCTTGGCCGCTTCTTCATAATTTTCATTTTGAGCTAGACTAAACATTTGTTTTTCTAAATTTTTAATTAAAATACTAGGATTTAAAAGCGCATTAATAGCACTACCTAGGATTTTTTTATATTCTTCTTGGGTAACCCCGTTATCACAAGGCGCTAAACAACGATGAATTTGATAAAAAATACAAGGATTTTTACAATTTGCTTTTTGTTTCAAAGGATAATACAAATAAAGAGCGTTTAAAAGCTCTTTAGCTCCTTTAAAAAATGGGCCAAAATATCTAATTTTAGTTTTTTTTATAAGCTTTCTTGTGCTTTGAAAACGTGGAAAATCTTCATTAAAATCAACATAGATATAAGGGTAAGTTTTATCATCTCTTAAAAGTATATTGTATTTTGGATGCAATTGCTTGATAAAAGAATTTTCTAAAATTAAAGCATCAGCTTCTGAATTAGTTGTGATAAATTCTAAATGCACCGCCTCTTCTATCATTTTTTGTATTCTTAAAGAATTTTTACTATTTGCACACAATTTAGGACGAAAGGTAAAATAACTCCTAACTCTATTTTTTAAATTCTTCGCCTTGCCCACATACAAAAGTTTTCCATTTTGATCAAAATACTGATAAACACCTGGTTTTTGAGGTAAGGTTTGCAATTCTTTTTCTAAAATATTTTTAGATGATTTTTCAAGCATTTTTTATAATTTGCCTTAATTCTTCAAATTTATTTGCTAACACTTTATTTTCTAAAGTATTTTTAAAACAGCCCAAACTTAATTCTATGTATGGATTTTTTTTGATATTTTCTTCATTTTTAACACTAAAGCTATATTTTTGCGTCATCACTCTAATATCTTTTATATTTGAAAAACCACTTAAAGGATACACTTGAGCGTATTTTTTTATGAGAATTTTAATATAAATTTTGCTATTATCATGATTTAATTCTTGAAAGCCTGCGGGATGCGAAGTAATGATATTTAAAATATCATTTTTTATATAAATTCTAGCTATTAAACGTTGCTTTGCGGGGGGTAAAGAATTTAAAAAATCTTTACAAAAAAACAAAGTTTTTAAAGGTTTATAATGAGATTTACTCATCAAATCATTAACAATAGCACTAACATTTCTAATCGTTTTTTGATTTTGAATTTTTACCATAAAATAATTTTATCATTTTTTTTCTTAATTTTTTTGTGCTCTTGTGGATATAAAGGCGATCCGCAATACACAACTTATGAACAAAATGGCTCAATAAAAAGCATTAAAAAATATGAACAACTCAATAGGTGGTGATATAATGAAAAAAGCAGATATTTTAGTTTTAGATTTTGGCTCTCAATACACGCAATTAATCGCTAGGAGATTAAGGGAACAAGGGGTTTATGCTGAAATTTTACCCTTTAATGTAAGCTTAGCTGATATTAAAGCAAAAGAACCTAAAGGTATTATATTAAGTGGTGGTCCAGCAAGTGTTTATGCAACTGATGCTTATTTTTGCGACAAAGGTGTGTTTGATTTAGGCTTGCCTATTCTTGGAATTTGTTACGGTATGCAACTGATGGCACATCATTTTAACGCTAACGTTGCTCCAGCAGGGCACAAAGAATATGGAAAGGCAACCATAGAAATCCAAAAAGATAGTGCATTGTTTAAAAACTTACCTAAAAAACAAACCGTATGGATGAGTCATTCTGATAAAGTAGAAAATTTACCTCAAGATTTTGAAGTTTTAGCAACGAGCGAAAATAGCCCTTTTTGTGTCTTTACTAATGAAAAAAAGAAATTCTTTGCTTTACAATTTCACCCAGAAGTTCAACACAGCGAATTTGGTAAAAACATTTTGAAAAATTTTGCTAAATACGCTTGTAATTGCGAAAGTGTTTGGAATATGGGCTCTTTTGCTAAAACTCAAATAGAAAAAATTCGTGAAGAAGTTGGAAATGATAAAGTTTTATGCGCTGTAAGCGGTGGGGTTGATAGTAGCGTTGTAGCAGCACTTTTATCAAGTGCGATTAAAAAACAAGTCATTGTTGTTTTTGTAGATAATGGCTTATTGCGCGCTAATGAACGCGAACAGGTAGAATTTATGTTTAAAAACACACTAAAAACAGATCTTATCAGCATTGATGCGAGCGAAATTTTTCTAAGTCGTTTAGCCGGAGTAATCGATCCTGAACAAAAAAGAAAAATCATAGGAAATACCTTTATAGAAGTTTTTGAACAAGAAGCAAAAAAGCATAGTGACGTTAAATATCTCGCCCAAGGCACTCTTTATACCGATATCATCGAGAGTTCAGTCATCGGCGCTGGTAAGACTATTAAAAGTCATCACAATGTTGGGGGTTTGCCTGAAAAAATGAATCTAAAACTTATTGAACCTTTGAAAGAAATTTTTAAAGATGAAGTAAGAGCTTTAGGTTTGGAACTAGGTTTAAGCAAAGAAGTTGTTTATCGTCATCCTTTCCCTGGACCTGGTCTTGCTATACGCATTATGGGTGAAGTTAATCGTCCTAGCTTGGATCTACTTAGAAAAGCAGATGTTATCTTGCTTGAAGAATTAAAAAGCACTGGTTGGTACGATAAAACCTGGCAAGCATTTTGCGTGCTCTTAAATGTAAAAAGTGTTGGCGTTATGGGAGATAATCGTACTTATGATAATACTATTTGCGTGCGTATTGTAGATGCAAGCGATGGAATGACTGCAACTTTTTCACATCTGCCTTATGAAATTTTAGAAAATATCAGTCGTCGCATCATCAATGAAGTAAAAGGAATTAATCGCGTAGTGTATGATATATCGAGCAAGCCACCTGCAACAATAGAATGGGAGTGATTATTTCTTACAATAATACACTATAGCCGGTGGAATATTTTGCCAGACTATTTTTGAGATTTTTACTTCACTGAAAAGTTCGAATATTTTTAAACGAAAGGCCCTACTTGAAGGGCTTGGAATTATATAAGCAAAAGTGGTAAAATATCCACCTTTGGATAAATTTTTATAAATTGCACCTAAAAGCTTTTCTTGTTCATGATTTTTTAACAAAGCCCAAGGAATTCCAGAAACTACAACATCTACATTTTCCATAGCTCTTTGATATAAAAAATGCTCTAAATTTTCAGCATTTCCAATTTGCAAATCTAAATTTTCATATTTTTTAGAAAGTTTTTGTGCCATTTGATCGTTAATTTCTATTGCAAAAAATTTAGCATCCTTGTGTTTTCTTTGAAGTATAGCTTCTGTAAATGCTCCTGTTCCTGGTCCTATTTCAACTATATTTTTAACACTTTCTAAACCTATGTTTTGAGTGATTGCTTTTCTTAATTTTTTAGAACTAGGACATAAAGCTCCCACTTGTTTAGGATTTTTTAAATAATAATAAAAAAACACAATTATCCTTGTAAAATAAAATATTCTAAAAAAATAATTATAAAAATATGTGAAATTAATGTGAATTTCAATGATAAAAATCTTAAATCTATTATTAAAATTTTATAAAAATAAAGTTAAAATATTCTTTTAAAACATTTCAAGGATGAAATATGCACGGAAAAATAGCCATTTATATGGATTCTACTGGACGAGGGACTGTTACAAATTCAGCAAATACTTTTTTTGATTTCAATCGTCAAATTTGGAATGATAAAAAGAGTATGCCTACGGTTGGAATGTTTGTAGAGTTTAGAACTCTTTCAGCTGAAAACAAAAATGGAGATGGATCCCCCGCTCAAGTTAATAAAACAATTACAAGCATAAGACCTTCCAAATTTCAAGAATTTAAAGAAGGTGATTTTATCACAGAAAATGATTTTTGGAAAACAAATGATGATGATGAATTGGAAGATTTGCAAAATTCAAGAAGAAGTACCTATATTACAGAACTTTACAGAACCATAGATTTTGATTCTATAGAAAAAATTCCTTTATCTTTTACTATACCTCAAGCCATACAAAAATATTTTGCTCACGAAATTTTATCCGTAGAAGCTTTACAATCAAACTTAGAAGATGAAAAAGATATTCCGTGTATTTTAGATTATGTGATCATTAAAAGATTTTTATTTAAAGCTTATGATACTCTTATTTTTATGGATAATTCTATTGATCAAACTCAATTTAATGCTTTAAAAAGTATTATGATGCACTTAGAAAATTCCTACAAGCAAATGGCTGCGGATCGCAAACCCAATATAACTAAAATTTTTAATGAAACTTTTCTATCTTTACAGTGTCATTATCAAGCCCTTATGGCAACCATAGATACCAGAAAAAATAGGCTTGCATCTATTGAAGCTCAAATGAAAACCTTACAATCTGAAATTACTCTTAAATCCAGAGCCGCTAATCCAGATCAAGAAAAAATCAAAGCACGTCAAGAGAAATTAGAAAACCTTCAAAAAGAATCAGAAAGCTACAAAACCTCCCTTAAAAGATTACAAGCTCTCCAAGAAGACTTTTATAAAAAAAATTATAATATTTTTGAAAACGCCTTTAAACTTTCTCGTGAAAAACTTTTTAAAAAAATTATTACAGGACTTAATTTATGCGCTACGATTATGGATATTAAAATTTGGCATTTATCAGTAAAATCTTCAGGAGTAAAAAATTCTTATTTTTCAATGACTAATATAGAAAATTCTTTTTGTTCTCTTTCTTTCGCGGAACATTATTTAAGTAGGTTAAATAAATCAGCTCTTAATCCATTTGACCAAAAACTTTTAATTTATATTCAAAAAATCACAAAAGAACAAAGAAGAAAATTTTTAGTTGTCACTTCAGATTTGGATTTACTTTGCAAATTAAAAATTGAAAATTTTGCTCAAAATCCTTACTATATCGTAAAATATGCCCCTAAAAAAGTTAATTATCAATCTCTAATGCGTGATAACACTTTTGATATTGTTTATATTGATGAAAAGCATGTTTGGGAAAGTGTAGCAGATATCATACTACAAGGAAAACATTTTGATAAAACAGGAAAAACCAAATTCAAGCTCATTTAAAACGTAATTTTAAGCTAAGTCAAGCTATAATTTTACGCCTAAACAGTACGCGAATTTTTAGTGATCCAACACATTTTTAATTACTGTGAGTGTGCGATTTACCGTGTCTGTGGCGTCGTTTGAATTTCGAAAGAAATGAGAAGTTGCAGCCTTTAAAAATCGCCTAACGGTTTTCTTTTGACTTTTTGGGGTCAACTTTAATAGCGGCTGTTTGGGTTTTATTAAAGGAGAATAAATGAAAATAATGATTTTAGGCAGTGGTGCTAGAGAATATTCTATCGCTTTAGCTTTAAAAAATATAGATCCAAATTTGGTTTTTTTCTTCTCTCCTGGAAATGGTGCGACCAAAAGTCTGGGCACAAATATCGATCTTAAAAAACCTTTAGAATTAGCAAATTACGCAAAAGAAAATGAAATTGATCTTTGTATAGTAGGAAGCGAAAATTTTTTAGCTCAAGGGATTGTAGATATTTTTAAACAACATAATCTTGCTATATTTGGACCAAGCAAAGCTGCTGCTATGCTTGAAACATCAAAATCCTTTATGAAAAATTTTCTTCAAAAATATCAAATTAAAACGGCTAAATTTTTAAACACTGATAATTTAGAAAAAGCCAAAGAATTTATTTTAACCTTAACACCACCTATAGTTGTAAAAGCGGATGGATTGTGTGCTGGAAAAGGTGTGATTATCGCACAAACCTATGAAGAAGCTATTAACTCAGCTTCTAAAATGCTTAGTGGAGAAAGTTTCGGAGATGCTGGAAAATTTATAGTAATAGAAGAATTTTTAGATGGATTTGAACTTAGTGTTTTTGCAGTCTGCGATGGAGATGATTTTATTTTATTGCCTGCTGCTCAAGATCATAAAAAACTTCTTGATCAAGATAAAGGCCCAAATACCGGAGGAATGGGAGCTTATGCGCCTAGCTCTTTAGCCAGTGAAGATTTGCTTGAAAAAATCAAAAAAGATATCATTATTCCCACTTTAGCTGGAATGAAAAAAGAAGGCAGTGAATTCAGTGGGGTTTTATTTATAGGAATCATGGTTATCAATCAAGAACCTTATGTTTTAGAATTTAATGTGCGTTTTGGTGATCCAGAATGCGAAATTTTAATGCCTTTAATTGAAAATCCCTTAGAATTAATTTTAGCCACAACCCAAAAACGTTTAAAAAATACAAAAATCAATATAAAAAAAGAATACGCTGTTGGAGTTGTTTGCGCTAGCGAAAATTACCCTTATAAAAGTTCTGAAAAAACAGAAATTTCTATCAAAAATATTCCAGAAAATACCCATATTTCTTATGCTGGAGTTAGCTTAGATAATGGTAAATTAATGGCCGATGGAGGGCGTGTTTTAGTCTGTGTTGGCGTAGGAAAAGATATAAAAGAAGCACAAAAAAAAGCTTATGAACTTTGTGAAAATGTTGAATTTAAAGGAAAACAATTTAGAAAAGATATTGCTTATCAGGTTATCCAATGAAAGAAGATTTAGCCACTCGTTTAGAGCGTGAAAATTTAAGTATTGCTAGTTTTAAAAAAAGAGTTTTAGCTTATTTTATAGATAATTTTATCCTTTCTTTTATTATTTATATAATTTTTTACACTCCTTTATCTCAAGCAAAAGATTTAATGGAAATGATTGAAGTGTCACGTAATTTTAGTTTTAGCTTTATTTTGATTCATTTAATTTATCAAATCATTTTTACCTATTTATACGGCGCAAGCTTAGGAAAAATGATATGTAAAATAATCATTTTAGATGAAGATCTTTTGGATAAACCTAACTTGATTCAAAGTTGCATAAGAGCTAGTGTTAGCGAGCTTAGTAATAGTGCATTTTTTTTAGGATTTGCATGGGCTTTAGGCAATGATTTGCGTAAAACATGGGAAGATTATGCAGCAAAAACAGTAGTGGTCAATGTGGCGTAAATTTTTATTTTTATGTTTTACAAATATTGCTTTAAATGCAGCACAAGTCGATATTTATGCGCTAAATGCAAAGAAAGAAGGTGATATACTTACAGCAAAAAATGATGTGGTTATTTTTTCAGATTTTTATTTCATCACTGCAAATAAAGCAATATATAACGAAAAAAGTGGAGATGTAGAGCTTTTTGGTGATGTTAATATTTTAAGAGGGCAAAATGAACGATCTCATTCAAATTATGCAAAAATAAATTTAAACTCCAATGAAGCACATTTTGACAATTTTTTCTTTTCCAATAATAATTTAGAAGTTTGGTTTCAAAGCAAACAAAGTTATTTAAACGATAAAGTTTTTGAAAGCAAAATTTCTTCAGTTTCGAGCTGTAATGTTGAAGATCCAGATTGGGAAATTCGATTTTCTAAAGGTTGGCTAAATAGAAAAAATAATTTTGTTCATCTATATAATGCAAGATTATACGTTAAAGATATACCTATATTTTATTTGCCTTATTTTGGATTTAGTGCTGATACTCACAGACAAAGCGGGCTTTTAATTCCCAAAATCGTTCTAAAAAGAGGCGAAGGTTTATACTATGAACAGCCTATTTACATAGCAACAGATGAAAATTGGGACTTACAAATCGATCCTCAAATTAGAACCAATAGAGGTTTTGGAGTTTATTCTACTTTAAGATTTATAGATTCACCTTATTCTATAGGGGAACTTAATTTCGGGGGTTTTAGAGAAAAATATTCTTATTATCATAAAGAAAATTTAAAAAATAAAACTCATGCTGGTATCGAACTAAAATATTCTAGAGATGATTTGATTAAATCTTTATTGGGGGATAATTTTCAAGAAGGACTATGGATTGATGGAATTTATATTAATGACATAGATTATTTTAATCTTAGCTCAAAGGATACTTACGATCTAAATTCATTAGTTACCTCTAGGATTAATTATTTTTTAGCCGATGAAAACAATTATTATGGGGCTTATGGAAAATATTATATTGACACTTCCAAATTAAACAATAAATCAACCTTACAAGAATATCCAAGTTTTCAATATCACCGATTTTTAAATAATTTATTTGATGAACGTTTACGTTATTCTTTTGACGCAAGTTTTCATAATTTTTATCGCCAAGTAGGTCCTTATGCTAATCAAATTAATTTAGAATTGCCAATTTCATATCATAATGCTTTTTTTAATGACTTACTTCATTTCACTTTTACAGAGCATCTTTTTGCCTCTTTTGTTAATTATACCCATGATCCTAGAAAAGATCATGAACATTATTTTCAAAATACCCATAATTTTAATTTTTATACAGATCTTTCAAAAAATTATGGATATTTTTTTCATACTTTAAATTTTGGCTTAGAATATTCACTGCTTGGAGCAAAATCTGGAAATATTAGCGAAAATTATCTTGAAGAGTCCACTGCTCAAAAAGACGATCAAATCAATTTTTACACGGTTCAATATTTTTACAATGATTTGGGTCAAAAAAAAATAAAACATAAATTTAATCTCGAATACTTAAACAAACAACACCGCTTTGATCAATTAAAAAATTTAATAACTTATTATTATAATGATTATATCAATTTAAGCAATGAAACATTTTATTCTTATAAAGATCAAAGATTTACCAATGTGATCAATCAAATTGAATTTAGCACTAATTTTGATTTTAATTGGAATTTTTCACATGCTTATCAAAATAATGAATACGGTAAATATAATTTCATAGGAACTCATGCAAATTATATCATAACACCAAATTATAATCTATTTGGAGGAATTTGGCTTGATACTCAAAGAGCACATGCAAATATGTGGGAATTTGGATATACTTTCCAAAGAAAATGTTGGAATTATTCTTTGATGTATAGAGAAAGAATTGATCCACAGCTTACAAGTGCTGGGATTACTGCCAAAAATCAAAGCGGGGTTTATTTTGTATTTAATTTTTACCCAATAGGTGGAATTAAATATGATTTTTCACTAGCTGAAACTGAAAATAAAATTTAATAAGGAAGGATACTTGCTTAATATTTTTAAAAATTTAACCCATTTATTATCTGGAAAAAAAGGACAAACAATGCAATACGAAATTCAAGTAAATAAAAATATAGAAATCTTTGATATAGACAAAGTAGCAAAACAAGCCTCTGGTGCTGTTTTAATGAGGCAAGGAAAAAGTGTTATCTTAGCAACAGTTGCAAGAGAAGAAAAACCAGTTGAAGAGGATTTTTTACCCTTAACTGTTCAATACATAGAAAAAGCTTATGCTGCAGGTAAAATTCCAGGAGGTTATGTCAAAAGAGAAACCAAGCCAACCGATGCTGAAACTCTTACAGCTAGGATTATAGACAGATCTTTGCGCCCACTTTTTCCAAAAGGATATGCCTATCCAACTCAAATTGTCGTTATGGTTCTTTCAGTCGATCCTCAAACAGACTTACAAGTCATGAGTTTAAATACTGCTAGTGTGGCACTTTATTTGAGTGATATTCCTATGAAAGCTCCAGTTTGTGGGGTTCGTATAGGACGCATTAATAATAACTTTATCTTAAATCCTAGCAATGAAGAACTTAAAAAAAGCACTTTGGATCTTTATGTTTCTGGAGTAAAAGATGAACTTTTAATGATAGAAATGAGAGCCTTACCAAGTCAAGAATTTAATCAAAATACTCAAGCTATGAATGAGCTAAGTGAAGATGAAACTTTAGAAGCTTTAAATTTAGCTCAAAAAGCCATCTTAGAAGGATCAAGCACCTATGAAAAAACTTTTATGAAACACAAAAAAAATAATCCTATAGAATTAAAAGATGAAATCGAATATCCAGAAATTTTCACCTTTTTAGAAAATAATTTTCACAATGATATCAAACAAGCTATCAATCAAATGGCAAAAAGTGAAAGAGCTAGTGAATTAAATAAAATTGCTAAAGAAATTATAAAATTAGATATCGCCAAAGATTGGGATGAAGAAAGCGTGCTTAGCACTTTAAATAAAATCAAACGCAATATCATACGCTCTCAAATTCTAAATGAGGGAAAAAGAGCAGATGGCAGAGGCTTAAAAGAAGTAAGACCTATTAGCATAGAAACAAATATACTCCCTAACGCTCATGGATCTTGTCTTTTTACACGGGGACAAACTCAAGCTTTAGTTGTAGCAACTTTAGGCGGAGATAATGACGCTCAAATGATAGATTTACTCAATGAAAAAAATCCTGTAAGTGAACGTTTTATGGTAAATTATAATTTTCCAGGTTTTTCAGTGGGCGAAGCTAGTCCTATTAAGGCACCAAGTAGAAGAGAATTAGGACATGGAAATTTAGGAAAAAGAGCTCTATATCCAAGTGTGCCACAAGATTATCCTTATGTTATCCGTTTAGTTAGTGAAATTTTAGAAAGTAATGGATCAAGCTCTATGGCTACAGTTTGTGGAGGCTCTTTAGCTTTGCGCGCTGCAGGAGTTCCTAGCTTAGATCTCATTGCTGGGGTTGCAATGGGCTTGATTTTTGAGAATGATCAATTTGCAGTTTTAACCGATATCATGGGGCTTGAAGATCACGATGGGGATATGGATTTTAAAGTTGCTGGAAATAAAAATGGTATCACTGCCTTACAAATGGATATTAAGCTTGGCGGAATAGATCAAGAAAAATTAAAAATCGCCCTTTATCAAGCTAAAGAAGGAAGACTCCATATTTTAGATATTATGGAAAAAGCGGCAAAAGAAATTATTGTTAATGAAGAAATTTTACCAAAAATAGAACTATTTAATATCGAGCCATCTAAAATTGTAGATATTATAGGTCAAGGTGGCAAAACCATTAAAGAAATTATAGAGAAATTTAATGTATCCATTGATCTTGACCGAGATAAAGGTGAGGTGAAAATTTCAGGCTGCGATAATGAACAAATTATGACTGCTAAAAATTATATTTTAAATATTACAACGTCTAATAAAGCCCATAAAAAATCACTAAAAGAAAAGAAAATATCAGAATTTGAAATCGGTCAAGAATTTGAAGGAGTGATTAAGAAAATCACTCAATTTGGAGCCTTTGTAGAGCTTAAAGATGATATAGATGGTTTAATTCATCATTCTAAAATAAAACATTTAAACATCAAAGAACAAGATATTTTAAAAGTAAAAGTAAGTGAAATCAAAAATGGCAAAATTTCTGTGGATTTATGCGAATGAGTGATTTTCTCACTCATCCTTTAAAACCTTTTTTTGATAAAAATTCTAAAATTTTAATCCTAGGATCCTTTCCTTCAATCCAATCTAGAAAAGATGGCTTTTACTATCAACATCCAAGAAATAGATTTTGGCCTATTTTTGAAATTTTATTCTCGGTAAAATTATCAAGCATAAAAGAGCAAAAAATATTTTTAAAAAATCAAAAAATAGCCCTTTGGGATATACTTCAAAGTTGTAAAATAAAAAATTCCGATGATAAAACCATAAGTTATGCTAAGGCTAATGATTTAAACATTATTTTTAATCATGCCAAAATAGAACACATCTTTACCACAGGAAAAAGTGCTTATCATTTTTTTAAAAAATTCTATCCCAAATTAGATGCTATTGCTTTACCATCCACTTCCCCTGCAAATTTAAATTTTTCCCTTGAACAGCTTATAAGCGAATATGAAAAAATCAAAGAAATTTTAAAAAATTAAATATGCTTTCTAAATAATAAAAAGATTAAAGCATTAAATATAAAAATAAAACACATGAGAATAAAAACCATTTCTATTTTAAAATAAGCTGTTATTACTCCTCCTCCAAAGGCTCCGCAAAAATTGCCTAAAAATTGAAATGTTTGATTAAGACCAAAAATAACACTCAAATTTTTTGCGCTCACGCTTTTTTTAAGCAGAGCATTCACACAAGGCAAAAGACCGCCAAGTGCCATTCCTATTAACAATCTTATAAAAATCAGCATATAGACATTTGTGGCTAGAGATTGCAAATAAAAACAAATTCCACAAAATATCAAAGAATAAAAAACAATCTTAACTGGATTTATTTTATCCGCAAAACTACCAATTCTTGGTGCAAAAAATAAATTACTCACGCCACTTGAAGCCACAACAACTCCAGCCCAAAGAGCTAAATTGCCTCCTCGATGAATTTTTTCTACAAAAATACTTAAAATAGGCATAACTCCAAAAGTTCCAAATTGAATTATAAAAGTTGTGATAAAAAGGATAATAATAAGAGTTTTATTTTCTTTTTTCTTATGGGTGTATTGCTGAATTTCTTTATTTTTCTTATCTTCATGGATAAAAAAATAAATCGTCACAAAAGAACAAGCGATTAAAAATGCTATCAGATCAAAAACAATACTAATACTTAAAAACTCAGCGACAAATCCACCAAATAAAGGTCCTATCAAGCTGCCACTAACCGAAGCAGTAGAAAGAGTACCCAAAGCGTAAGCTACTTTTTCTTTAGGTGCAATCACTGCTATAAAAACAACACATGCAGATGTAAAACCGGAAACAATCCCTGTTAAAGCGCGTATTAAAACTACTTCTGTAGCACTATGAGCAAAGCCAAGCCATAGGGTTAAAAGTGACATTCCTAAACTCGCACGAAGCAACATGTTTTTATAACCATATTTTGCACCTAAAAAAGCCCAAAGAGGTGAAAAAATAGCCATTCCAAGCGGAGTTACGCCAAAAGCAAGCCCTGAATAAAATGCAATATCATTGGGATTAACATGTCCTAATTCTTTTATATATAAAGGCAAAATAGGGGCAATTTGACTTAGTCCCATGCTCGTGGTAAAAACGCCAAACCAACATATCCACAAAGTTTTATTGAATTTTTCCATGGTTTTATTGTATGATACTTTTTATAATTTTTGATTAAAACACAAAGGAAAAATATGAAAAAAATAACCTTTATATGCTTAGGAAATATATGTCGCTCTCCTATGGCTGAATTTGTCATGAAAGATTTAATCAAAAAAAATAAATTAGAAGAACTTTTTTTCATTACCAGTGCAGGTACTTCAGGAGAACACGATGGCGAAGGAATGCATTTTGGTACAAAAACCAAACTTCAAAGTCTTAATATCGAGCATCAAAATTTCAAGAGCAAAAAACTCACACAAAAACTCTGTGACGAAAGTGATTTTTTAATCACTATGGATAATTCTAATTTTGACAATGTTTTAAAAAAATTTAATAATACTCAAAATAAACTTTTAAAAATGACTGATTTTGCTTCTGATTTGGGTTATGATGAAGTTCCTGATCCTTGGTATAGTGGAAATTTTGATGAAACATATAAAATTATTTCTTTAGCTTGCAAAAACCTCTTAACGTATCTAAAAAAATAAAAATTATTTAAAATCCTTAAAAGCGTATCTTTGCAGCATGGAAGCATTACCTAAAATGCCTCCTTGGTGTATATAAAGCAAAGGCTTTTCCCACTTTCTTTTTAACACAACACTTAGACCTATCATATCATAAAGCAAGTCAAATTCTATAGAACATTCTTGTTTTAATTCTTTATAAAGTTGATAAATTTCTTTATAAGGTTTTCCAAAGTGGTATTTTTGATTTTTTTGCAAAATTTGTAAATTTTTAAAATCATAATCTTGTATTAGCTCTAAAATTTGTTTTTTTAAATAATCTTCATCACCAACACACGCACAAGTAAAAACTTTAAATTGAGAATATTTGGCTAAAAAAGCGGCAGAAGTTCCTGTTCCAGATGGCAAAAAAATATCAAATTCCAAATTTAATTCTAGGCTTTGTTCTTTAATTTCGTTTGCCAATTCTTTATAACCTTGCTCTGCATTTAAATTAGCCACGCCTTGTTCTATAAAAATATCATCTTTATTACACAAAGATAAGGCATATTCTTTTAGATTATCATCAATTTCTATGATTTCAGTCTTATTTTTTAAAGCTAAAGCATAGTTGCCGCATGGATTTTCTTTAAGATAGGATGGAATTTTTTTACAGATAAAAATAAATTTTATATTTCTTTGAAAACAAAAAAGGCTAAGCGCAGCCATTGCATTACTTTGAATGCCACCATAACTGATAAAACGCTGATGTTTAGCATAGGTTTTAGAGGAATAAAAGGCAAGTTTTCTAGCCTTATTGCCATTGATTTCGCCTAGTAAATCATCACGTTTTACATAAAATTCAAAACCTTTAAAGCAAATTTTATCAATAGTAGATTTTAGCATCTCATAAAATTTTAATGAAATTCAAAAAAATTTTCTACATCTTTTAAGGCATTATCATTTTTAATACTAAATTTGATTTCTATGCGACGACTTTTATCTTTGTCTTCTACTCCATTACTCATAATAGGATCAGAAAAAGATCGACCGCTTGCCATCAAAAGTTTTTGCAATCTTGGATCCTTATAAAAACTATAAATAAAATTCATCACTTCATAGGCTCGTTTTTGAGATAAATCTAAATTATAAATATAAGATCCATCGCTATCTGTATGCCCTTCGATAATAATATTTTCAATATTAGATAAAATTTTTGGATCATTCATAATCGCATCAAAATATTCACTTAAAATTTTTCTCAATTTTGCCTTTGCTTCATTTTTCAAAACATAAGAATCCTTATCGAATAAAACCTCAGCAGGTAGAGAAATTGCCCCTGTTTTATCATTGATTGTAATATTATTGTCAAGCTTTTTTTGCAATTCTTTGCTTAAATTTTCACGTATAAGTCCTAAATTTTGAATTTTTTCCTTAGCTTGTTTAAATTCTTCTTGCAAATTGGATAACTCTTCATCTTTTTTTTCAAGCTGTCCAAGTAAAATAAGAATTTGTTTGTCTTTATTATCAAGAGTCGAATTTAAATCCTGACTTAATTGTTTGTAGTTAGTTATATTTGCCTCAAGTTCTGCTTTTTGTAAATTGGCAAGATCTAAAGCACTTGAAGCATTGTTTAAATCGGAACTCAGTTTAAAAACAATTGCTTCTTTATTTTTTAATTCTTGTTTATTTTCTTCCAAGCGTGCTTCTTGTTTAGTTAGGCTATCTTTAATCTCTCTTAAATCGCTTTGAGTTAAAACATATTTAACCACAATAGCGCCTATTAGTAAGATAAAAACAAAAAGCAAACCTGCCATTAAATCAGCATAGGCTATCCAAAAATTATTATCTTCTTTAAAATCATTTTTCATAATTTTTTTTCTTCGTTTACCTTTTCCAAATCCGATTCTTTTTCTTGTTCATCTTCTTTAATAAGATCTGATTGTTCTGTATTTTTATTTTCTTCAGCATCAACTTCTTTTTCTTCTAGCTCTTTACTAAATTTTTTTATCATTTCATTGGTTTCTTCATTAAGATCTTGAATTTCTTTCTTAAATTCTCCCATCATCTTAATTTTTTCATCAATACTTTTTTCTTCTTCATACACTTCTTTAAATTTATGCATTCCCTCGAAAAGACTTGTTTTAAATCCTTCAAAAATTTTCTCCTGACTTTGAAGCATTTCTTGCTCATAAAGTTTAAAATTATAGCTAAAACGCTCTATTTCCTCCGTAAAAACAC
The DNA here is from genome assembly GCF_020135975.1 of Campylobacter sp. W0014. Lineage (NCBI taxonomy): Bacteria > Pseudomonadati > Campylobacterota > Epsilonproteobacteria > Campylobacterales > Campylobacteraceae > Campylobacter > Campylobacter sp. W0014. The sequence goes on from NZ_JACHTR010000001.1 coordinate 53,966, forward strand.
CCAAAGTTTTATCAAAATGTTGAATTTTTTCATTGCTAATATCCAATAAACGATTGTATTGTTCTGACATACGCATATTAACTTCTTTAAGATTTTGATTAAGCATGCCAATACCATTAAGCATTTCACTATACAATTTACCAAGATCTCTTTGATCTCTTTGCGCTCTACTTAATTCTCCCATGGTCTGTTTAATATGTTCGCCACTTAATCTTATGGCTTTTTCTTCAACATTGATCATATCTTGAAAAATTTTAAATTTTCTATCGATAGCATGATCAAGCTCTGCAAAAAAATCCTGATTGCTCACTTGCTTAAAAATAGCACCGATTTTTTCAAAATGCTGCAAACTTTCACTTAAATATCTTTGATCAAGTTCCTCTTTAGTCCAAAAAAATCCGCTTGTAGAATTTTTTTGACGATTTAACAAACGCTCAATCTTACTCTTGCCAAATTTTTCAAAAAAAATCCACCAAAGAGCTAAAAAAATACCATAAATTGAAACATAAAAAGCAGTCCCTACTCCGCTTAATAAATTTGCAATTTCTTGCTCTAAAGCCGCTGTATTACTGGAACTAAAATCTGGCATAGAAATTGCAATACTGATAAAAGTTCCTAAAATTCCCATCATAGGAAAAATTGCCGAACCTATACTTGCAAAGTTCTCATTTCTAGTTTCTTTAATATAGCTATAAGCAAAATCATCAAAATTAGCATTTGATTTTGTGTCTTTTCCTATAACAAGAAAATGTTTCATAATATGTCTTTTTAAAGCTTGTTTAAATTCATCTTTTTGTTGTTCAAAAATACTATAGGCGTATTCAGAATTATGACGTGCAAAAATAAGAGAGACAAAGAAAATAATGCCCGTCATAACAACTGTGTGTAATTCAACTTCAAAATTTATAACATGAAAATAACCCAGCAAAATCAAAAAATAAAGCAAAGCAGGAATAAAAATAATCTTTAAATAAACAAAATATCCTTTTCTTTCTTTACTTTCAGGCAAAATAAGTTCTGCAATTTCATCCGATTTTACTTCCATATAAACAATCCCTAATCAAAAATAAAATTTTACTTTAAAAATTATTTAAAAATAATCTTTAAACTAAAATAAAAACTAAGCACAAGGCTTAGTTTTTATTAATACAATTTAAATTCTCAAAAGCAATTTCTAAACGCTTAATCATACTTTCCTCGCCTGATCTTAACCATACGCGTGGATCATAATATTTTTTATTTGGTTTATCATCGCCTTCTGGATTTCCAATTTGACCTTGCAAATAAGCATGATTTTTAGCTTCATACTCGCGAACTCCATCCCAAAAAGCCCACTGAGTATCTGTATCAATATTCATTTTAATCACACCATAGCTTACCGCATCTTTAATATCTTTTAATTCGCTTCCACTTCCACCATGGAAAACAAAATTAATTGGCTTATCACTATTTAGCCCAAATTTTTCTTTTATGAATTTTTGAGAATTTTTGAGAATTTCAGGCTGTAAACTTACATTGCCAGGTTTGTAAACTCCATGAACATTACCAAAACTTGCTGCGATTGAAAATTTATCACTGATTTTTCCAAGTCTTTCATAGGCAAGAGCTACATCCTCAGGCTGAGTATAAAGTCTAGCATTATCAATACCCGTATTATCAACGCCATCTTCTTCACCACCTGTACAACCAAGTTCTAATTCAAGACAAATCCCTAAAGCATCAAGTTTTTTCAAATACTCTTCACAAGTTTTTAAATTCTCTTCTAAACTTTCTTCACTAAGATCAAGCATATGAGAACTAAATAACGCTTGTCCGTGATTTTTCTTAAATTCTTCGTTTGCTACGATTAAGCCATCTATCCAAGGTAAAAGCTTTCTAGCAGCATGATCAGTGTGTAAAATAACTGGAATTCCATAAGCCTTAGAAAGCAAATGAACATGTTGAGCTCCACTAACAGCACCCAAAACATCCCCATTAGAACAATTTTTACCGGCATAAAATTTAGCACCTCCATTAGAAAACTGAATAATTACAGGGGAATTCACTTTTTTAGCAACTTCTAAAACCGCATTAATAGAATTTGTTCCAACAACATTCACAGCAGGGATCGCAAATCCCTCTGCTTTGGCATAATCATAGACTTTGTTCAACTCGTTACCGCTTATAACTCCTGGTTTAACTAAATCTAATACACCCATTTTATTTATACTCAACTTTAGCGTTATTTAAAAGCTCTTGACCTTTTTGATTCATTACCTTCTTAAATTCTTCGAATTTAAGTCCGTTTTCAATGCCTTGTTTCACATCTTCAAACTTGATTTGTTCTCTTGGATGTGAATTTTCTTTTAAGATAACATGATATCCAAAATTTGTTTTTACTGGAGTGGTTGTAATGGTACCATTTTTAAGTGCAAAAGCTGCATCTGTAAAAGGCTTTACCATAGTTGATTGATCAAACCAACCAAGCTCTCCACCTTGATTTTTTGAACCTGGATCTATAGATTTTTCTTTAGCAATTTGACTGAATTTATCCCCCAAAGCTTTACCTTTTAATTTTTTAAGCTCGTTAATAATTTCTTTAGCTTCTTTTTCACTAGAAACTAAAATATGTCTTGCTTGAACTGAAGCAGGTTTTACGTATTTATCTTTGTTTTGATCATAAAAAGCTTTAGCTTTAGCTGGATCTACTTTAATGGAATTTAAAATTTTTTCTTGATACACATTAACCAAAATGCTTTCTTTTGCACGATCAAGCTCTTTTATATAAAGTGGATCTTTTTCTAAATTTTGTTTTTTAGCATCTTGCAAAACTAAATCTTGAATGATATATTGTTGCAAAAGAATCTTTTTTTGATTATCAGGTAAAGTTTTGAAATCTTGACCTCTAAGCATAGGAGCAAAAAAATCATTTACCTCAGTATCGCTAATATTTTTACCATTTACAGTAGCTATTGTAGCTGCATTAGCACTTAAAGCTATACCAAAAAACAAAGTTGCCGCGACTAGAGAAAATTTTTTCATCGAGTTTCCTTTTTAATTAAAATATTTAAGATAAATCTATTATATCTCAACTTGGTTTAAAGCAAATTAACTAAAATAAAAAAATGAAAAGAAATTTACAAATCAAAGAACTTTTTTTAAAAAAATTTGACAAACCCGTCACAGAATTAAAATTTAAAAACCTTTATGAACTTATAGTTTGCGTGATGCTTTCAGCTCAATGTACCGACAAAAGAGTGAATTTAATCACTCCGGATCTTTTTAAAGCTTATCCAGATATCAAAAGCTTAGCAAATGCCAATCTAGCAAGCTTAAAAAGCTACATCCAAAGCTGTTCTTTTTTTAACAACAAAGCGCAAAATCTTATTAAAATGGCCAAGGCTGTTTGTGAAAATTTTGGCGGGGAAATTCCTTTAAATGAAAAAGATTTAAAATCCTTAGCAGGAGTAGGACAAAAAACCGCTCATGTTGTTTTAATCGAGTGGTGCGAAGCTAATTTTATGGCCGTAGATACTCACGTTTTTAGAGTTTCTCATCGCTTAAATCTTAGTAAGGCAAAAACTCCAGAGGCTACAGAAGAAGATTTAACGCGTATTTTCAAAGACAATCTTAATTATCTTCATCAAGCCATGGTGCTTTTTGGAAGATACACCTGTAAAGCAAAAAAACCTCTGTGTAAGGAATGCTTTTTAAGTCATCTTTGCACCAGCAAAGATAAGGAAATTTGATGAAAACACTCACTTTGATATTTTTATGCTTTTTTAGCGCATTTGCTCTTGAATCTTACACACCAAATAAAGATTTTTCATCCTATTTTAATTCTTTTAATTGCTCTCAAGTTTTAAATAAATTTTTTTATATCAATTGCTATGATTATTCTTTAAAAGGCACTAAAGCAGTTGCTTACAAAGTTGAAGCTTCCGATTTAAAAATGAAACAAATTAAAAAACGACCGCGTTTTGAAGATGATACCAATATTCCTAAAAAATACCGCACCACTTGGAGTGATTACAAACACAGCGGATATACTCGCGGGCATACGGCATCAAACGCTTCATTTCGCTTTAGTAAAGCCGCTCAAAATTCCGTTTTTTTAATGAGCAATATGACTCCACAAAATGAGCAAATCAATGCTAAAGTTTGGAACGAAATCGAGCAAAGAGAAAGAAAATTATCCTTAAAATTTCAAAGCGTGGAAGTTTTAAATCTTGTTCTTTATGATAAAAATCCAAAACGCATAAAAAACAATATTGCAATACCTAGTTTTTATGTTAAAATCATCCAAACTCCAAAATTTAAAGAATGCTATCAAGTGCCAAATCATGAAGTCGATGATGAAAAAATCAATCATTATAAAATCCCTTGTGAGCAATTTTAAAGGATAAAAATGGATCTGAATGAATTAACCATAACCGTGCTTTATATTGTAGGAATTTCGGCAGAAGGAATGACTGGAGCCCTAGCAGCAGGAAGACATAAAATGGATCTTTTTGGGGTTATGTTTATAGCCTTAGTTACTGCTATAGGTGGTGGGAGCATACGTGATGTTCTTTTAGGGCATTACCCACTCACTTGGGTAAAACATCCAGAATATATACTCTTAGTTTGCTTTTTTGCCCTTGCTGCAACTAAGATTCCTAGCATAGTAACGAGATTGGAAGCTTTATTTTTAACACTCGATGCCATAGGACTTGTTGTTTTTAGTATTCTTGGAGCACAAATTGCTATGAAATTAAATTATGGCTTTATTATTGCTATTGTAGCGGCTACAATTACAGGTGTTTTTGGTGGAATTTTAAGAGATATTTTTTGCATGAGAATTCCACTTGTGTTTCAAAAAGAAATTTATGCTGGCATCGCTATTATAACAGGCGCACTTTATTATCTTTTGACAATGTGGCTACAAATTCACACTCTTCTTTGCACTTTAGTTACTCTTTTTATAGGAGTTGTTTTAAGACTTTTAGCCATTAAATATCGATGGGCTTTGCCTGTATTTTCTTATAATGAAAAATAAAACCGGTTTTTAAAAATAGTTAAAATTTTACTACTATAATTATCAAAAGGATAATATATGAATTTTTTTACTCAAATGCTGTTTTTATTAGCTACAGGTATGATATTTATTGCTTGTGAGCAAACAAAAAGTGTGGAATATTACAAAACTCACCCACAAGAAGCCAAAGAAAGAAGTGATGAATGCAGACTTAAATCCATCATCAGTCAAGATTGTGTTAATGCTTTTAGCGTGGCTATCCCAAAAGAAGATTGGGATGATAATGAAAGCTTAAAAAATTAAATTTTATTTAAAAGCTATAAAGCTTTCAAAATTTGCCCATTTAAAAATACTTTCTATTTTTTTAAATCCGGCATTTTCAAGCATAGAAATATTTTCTTTTTCACTATAAGGGATTAAAACATTCTCTAAAGCCTCTCTTTTGGCAGCTATCTCAAATTTAGAATATCCTTGACTTTGCTTATAATCAGCATAAATTTCAATCACATTTTTAGACAAAAATGCATCCTCAAAAAGTATTTTTTCACTCATGATAAAAATACCATTTTCATTTAGGTTTTTATAAATTTGATTTACAAGCTCTTGTCTCTTTGGAGGTCTTATAAATTGTAAAGTATAATTTGCAATAAAAACATCGCTATTAAAAAAATCAAATTCGCACAAATTACCTTCGATCAATTCTATATTTAAGCCATATGCACTGGCTTTTGATTTTGCTATTTCAAGCATAGGTAAAGAATTATCTACTCCAAAAAAGCTAAAATCCTTTCTTAAACTAGCCAAAAAAATCAAAAAATTAGCACTAGAGCAACCCAAATCGCAAATTTTAGCACCATCATTTGCAATCTTAGCGATCAATTTAGCACAAAGTTCTAAATTTTCTTTATAAAAAGGCACAGAACGATTAATCATATCATCAAAAACACTGGCTACATTTTTATCAAATTCAAACTGTTTTTTTGGGCTTTCTTTAAAAATTTCATCTTTCATTTCAAATCCTTTAAACGATCTTTGGCTAATTGTATATCTTGAAAAATTTGCTGTTTCAATTGTGTCAAATCTTCAAATTTGTGATTTTCTCTTAAAAAAGATATAAATTGAATTTCTATCATATCTTTACAATTTATATCTTGATCAAATTTTTCTAAAATATGACTTTCTATGGCAAATTGTCCATCACTAGAACGCAATCCTAAAAAACTCACACTTTTATAAATTTCATCTTTTATTTGAGTTAAAGTGACATAAACACCCTCTTTGGGTAAAACATAATCATCGCATTGTAAATTTAAAGTTGCATAAAGCTCTTTTGATCCAAGCCCCTGCCCTTTAACATGTTTGCCTTTTATAGAATAATTTCTTCCTAAAAGAAGATTTGCTTTTTCAATTTTACCTTTGGCTAAAAATTCTTTAATCAAACTTGTATGCACACTCATTCCATTGATGCAAAACTCGTCCACTATGATCGTTTTTATACCACTTAGATTTTCTATATCTTTGGCTTTATAAGCTTTATTTTTACCAAAACAAAAATCATAACCAACAATAATACATTCTAAAGAAACAAATTCTTTTTTTAAAAAATCTAAAAATTCTTTTCCGTCTAAATTTTTAATACTTTTAAAATCAAGTTCTATGATTTGTTTATTTGATAAAATTTGCTTTTCTTTATGGGTGCAAAGCTTTCTACCTTGAAATTTATCCACGATTAAAATCGCACCAAAACTATCCAATAAATCAATAAGCTTTTGATGTCCTAAGTGCAAGCCATCAAAAGAACCAATAGCTAAAGAATTAATTTTATTTTTTGCTATAGTGGTAAAAATATTCAACATTGCCCTCTTTTCCTTTTATCTTAGACTCTTCGCAAATTTTTAAAATCCACTCCAAACGAATACAAGCTTTTTCAAATTCTTTTCTTGCTTTTTGAATTTCTTTTTCATCTTTAACAACACCTTTTTTATTTCTTTTTGCATTTTTTCCAACCTCAAATTGAGGCTTAAAAAGCAAGATTATATCTTTTAAGGCTAGCTGATCAATATAAAATATCAAGTGATGCAAAGAAATAAAACTCACATCGCAAGTGATAATTTCAAATTTTTCTTCACTTTTAAATACTCTTAGATCCGTATTTTCAACGATTTTTATTTTAGCATTATCTCGCAAACTTGGATGAAGTTGATTATCTCCCACATCCAAAGCAACGATTTTTAAAGCTTGTTTTTCTAATAAAATTTGCACAAATCCACCCGTGCTAGAACCTACATCTAAACAAATTTTATTTGATATATTTATATCTTTATCCTCTAAAAAACTCTTTAATTTAAAAGCAGCCCTTGAAACATAAGTTTTATTTAAAAGTTCCAAATTTAATTCTTTAGAAAATAAAATTTCTTCTTGAGATAATTCTTGATTGAGCAAATTTTTAACATCAAAAGAGGGTTTAAATTTTTTAAAATTGAGCAAAATTTCTTCATTTTCTATAAGCTCTAAAGCTTTATTTCTACTGATATTCAATCGCTTTGCTACAAAAAGATCGTATCTCATTTTAAGCTTTCATTGAAAGATTTTTGCAAATCTTCTTTTTCTTTAGAAAACCACCATATACCAATTTCAAAAGCATTTTTATTTAAAATTTCCCTGATTTGTTTTAAATTTTTATCCCATTTGATTTTATCTTCTTTTAAAGTACTTAAATTTTGTTCCTTTAATAAAGAAAAATTATCCATCATTGTTAAAATTTCTTTATGATAAGGTTTTATGTTTTGGTTTTTACTTTCTTTGGAAAGAAATAAAGCAATTAAAATTATAAAAGAACTGGCAAAAATATAAATTTTATTTCTTTTAAAAGCAAAATTATAAAGATAAGCAACAAAAAAAGAAAATACAAAAAAATTAAAAAAATCAAAAACAAAGTTAAAAATTCTAAACCAAAAAATTCCAAAATAGGATAAAAAGTATTCTTTCAAAGCATTTATAATTGCTAAAAATTGAGAAATTAAGTCAAAAAATAAAAAACTTGAATTTTTATAATAAACTATATTTTGATGAAAATCATATAAATTAAATATAGTTTTGTCACTAAAAAAAAGATCAAAAATGCTATAAAAAAGTGCCGTAAAAAAACTCGATATAAGGATGATAATAAAATCAGTATAAGCATTATTGACTAGTTGAAAATAAAGTTTTTTTTTGAAAAAAACCAACAATAAAGGTAAGATTATAAATAAAAAAATATAATCTTGCCTTTGAGAGGCTAATAAATTTAAAGATAAAGAAAAAATAGCAAATAAAGCTACAAAAAAACTCGCAATATAAATGTATAAATTTTTAGAAGTGATTTTATAGACTAAACTATTTTTAACCAATACTGCCTCTTTTATGATGCTTTTTCTAAAATTTAAAAAACCAAAAAATTCCTTTAAAAAGGCATAAAAAATAAAAATTAAAAAAATAAAAGCATAATCAAAAAACTGCCATGTTAAAATAAAAGCAAATAAAGCCAATAAAGCGATCATTTTATCAACTCTTGAAAATCACTTTCATTAATACATTTAACACCAAGTTCCTCTGCTTTGCTTAGTTTAGAGCCTGCTTCTTCCCCAAAGAGCACAAAATCTGTTTTTTTAGAAACTGAGCCACTAACTTTTCCGCCTAATTTTTCTATTAAGGCTTTAAAATGATCTCTTGGCTTAGAAAGTGTTCCAGTAATTACAAAAGTTTTTCCTAAAATAGAGCTGTCATCTTTAATCTCTAAGCGCTCCACTTTTAATTTTAAAATATGATAAAACTCACAAATTCGGCTTTCATTAACACGAGTAAATTCGCATAAACTAGCTGCCATTTGCTCACCAAAACCCTCTAAATTCGCATAAGATTCAAAATTTTGCTTATACCAATCTAGACCAAAACTCAAACTTAGCTTTTTAGCTGCTACTTCTCCAATATGCTCAATTCCTAAAGCTGTTATAAAGCGAAATAATTCACACTCTCTTGCATTTTCTATAGCATTTAAAATATTATTGATTTTCTTTTCCTTGAAGCCTTCTAAACCTTCAAAATCTTCATATTTTAAAGAAAAAATACTCTCAATTGTATTAATTTTTTTATTTTTATATAAAACCTCAACTATATTTTCACCAAGCCCATCTATATTTAAACACTTTTTGGAAACAAAATGTATGATCGAATTTAAAAGCCTATCGGTGCAATCTATATTTTGACATTTTATAAGCGTTCCTTCATCTAAAAGCTCACCTTGACAAGTAGGACAAAACTTAGGACGCAAAATATCAAATTCTAAGCCATCACGTCTTTCCTTAAACACTTTAGTGATTTTAGGTATCACATCCCCACTTCTTATAACGCTAATAAAATCATTGATTTTTACATCCAATCTTTCAATTTCATCAAAATTATGCAAAGTAGCAGATTTTACCACAACCCCATCTAAATTTACAGGTTCTAAAACAGCAACAGGAGTGATCACTCCACTTCTTCCTACTTGTAAATTCACCCCAATTAAACGTGTCGTTTTCTCAAGCGCTGGAAATTTAAAAGCCGCCATGAATTTTGGAAATTTAACCGTATAACCAAGCTCTTTACAAAGCGTTAGATCATCAACTCTAACTACCATACCATCCATCATCATAGGTTTTTGATCTCTTAAAGATAAAAGCTCCTTATACGATAATAAAACCTCATCTAAATCTTTACAAAGTTTTACAAAATTATCTTTTAAAAAACCAAGTTCTCTGATAAAATTCATTACCTCACTATGTTTTTTAAAATTTAAAGAATTTTCTCCAACTCCCCAAGGATAAAATTTTAAATTTCTTTCTTTAGTAATTCTTGTGTCAAGTTGTCTTAGGCTTCCGCTGGCCGCATTTCTTGGATTAGCAAATAAACTTTGATTTAACTGTGCTCTTTTTTCATTGATTTTTTCAAAATCATCTTTTAAAATCACAACTTCGCCACGGATCTCAATTTTTTCTTTATAAGAAATGGTTTTTGGAATATTATCGATCTCAAAAACATTTAATGTAATATCCTCACCTACCTCGCCATCACCTCTTGTGGCGCCACTGATTAATTTACCATTTTCATAAAGCAAATTTAAACTTGCTCCATCAAATTTTGGCTCTATAAAAAAATCATTTTCACATCTTGCACGTTTTGCCCAAGCTCTTAATTCCTCCTCATCAAAAACATCTTCCATAGACCACATGTGACTTAGGTGAGTGATTTTTTTAAACTCACTCTGTATAGTAGGAGCTATTTTTTGCGTTGGCGAATGGGGTGAAATGTCATTTTCATTTTGACTTTCAAAAGCTCTTAATTCTCTAATCAAAGCATCATATTCCTCATCACTTGCCAAAGGCTCATCTTTTTCATAATAAGCTCTCATCCACTCATTGGCCAAGGCTACTTTGCTTAAATATTCTTCTTTAGTCATCTTAAACCCCTATATTTTTCATAGCATTTGCCAAGGCAAAAAGTTGTTGATGCTCATACAGATCATGCATTCTTATAATACTTGCCCCATTTTCAAAAGCTTTTAAATGTAAATACAAAGTTCCAGCTAAACGATCCTTAATCTCACTTGGAAAATAAGCATTTATCACACTTTTTCGACTTGCTCCTATAAGCAAAGGCTTTTTAAATTGCAAAAAATGCTCCAAATGCTTGATCAAAATCATATTATGCTCTGCACTTTTTCCAAAACCAATACCCACATCTAAAATACTTTCTTTTACTCCGTATTTATCCAAAATTTCAAGCTTTTTCTCAAAAAACAAACTAATTTCATCAAGCACATCTTCATAATAAGGATTATCCTGCATAGTACTTGGATCTTTTTGTATATGCATCAAACAATATTTTGCCTTATATTCACTTGCAAGTTTGGCTAAATTTTCATTTTTTAAGCCTGTGATATCATTGATCAATTTAAAACCTCTATCTAAAGCATATTTTAAACAATATTCATCAAAACTATCCAAACTAAAAATACTTTTTTCATAATATTTTTTTGCATAAATTAAATCAAGAATATTTTTAAGCCTTTTAAATTCTTCCTCTTTACCACAATAATAACTTCCTGGTCTTGAACTTACTGCACCAATATCTATATAATCAGGATTTAAAGCTAAAATTTCATTGAGTTTTTTTTCAAATTCATCTTCGCCAACACGACTATTAGTGTGAAAACTATCTTTATTGATATTCATAACTGCCATGAGTTCTACTTTTTTAGGCTTTAAAAAGTCTTTTTCTAAAAAAAGAGCTAATTTTTTAAGTCCGAAATCTTGCAGTTTTTCTTTTGATATTAATTTTTGAATTTGTTCTTTTGTAGCCATTAAAAGGGCATTAGAATGAGTTATATTGGCTGTAATAACCTCTTTATGAGTTATTAACTCAGCTCCTACTCTTAAGGCGTCTTGTTTTAAAATATTTGCAGCCGTTGTGCTTAAATTTTTAATCAAAACAAAATGAATTTGTGTCTTTTGGCTCATGATTTTTTGTCCAAATTGATGAGGATTAATAAAAGAGCAAATTATCTTAAAATCTGTATCGGGATTGATTTTATAAAATTTCATTTTATTTCTTTGTATAAAAATTAAGCAAAAGAGTGGTTAAAATCAAAGAACTTTTAGCATTAAGCTTTGCTAGCTCATAAGCTTCATAAAAAAATTCAAGCTCTTGTGCATTAAAATCTTTTATTTTAACCATTTGTTCTGTTAAAAGAATGATCTTTTCCATAAGTTCATTTTTATCTAAATTTTCATTTTCTTGCAAAAATTCAAACATTATTTTCAAATCCATTTTATCCAAATCTAAATTTAAATGATTTTTTGTTTTTTTTACATCACGCTTTTCGCATATAAGACGCGATTTTATCGTAGGTAAAAGTAAATTTTTAGAAGGGATAACTATAAGAAATTTAATATTTTTAGGAGGCTCCTCAAGGAGCTTTAATAAAAAATTTTGCGCTTCTATTCTAAAATTATACGCCATTAAAACAATAATTTTTTCATCAATTTCTGCTATATAACTTTCTTTTTCAACCAATCTTGCATCATCAAGCAAAAAATCGTTTGCAGGAGCTTTGGGAATAAATCTTAAACGATTGTATCCGTATTTTTCAATCATTTCTTCTTTGATACGCTCAAAATCTTCACTGATTAAAATCTTACTTATAAACACAAAAAATTATCCTAAAATAACCTTAGAAAACAAAATCGCATCTAAACTTAAATCTAAAAGCTTATAAAGACTGATAAGCTTAACATCAAGATCTTTATCTTTAGAATTAAGAAAAAAGCTATTTTGTAATTGTTCATCAAAAAGCCATAATAAACTATCATTTTTGGATTTAGCAATCAAAGCTTTTTCATCCATAGTAGAACCTATATAAAAATACACATAACCATTAGGAAAAGTGATATCAAGCAAATCATTAAGTAAAGCAATTTCTTCTACTTTTTGTATCCTTTTTTTGCATAAAGAATTTAAAGAAACAAAAGGCAGCATAGGACGATTTGCTTTTGCATTGATATTTTTTAAAAAATATTCCTCATACCAAGATCTTTGCTCATCACACATCAATACAAAAGTACGCCCTTCAAGCAAATATTTAAGCTTAACTTGCATCAGAGGCGCCCACTCTAAACGACGAGACTCCATCCACGCCATAAAGGTTCCACCATTGCGTATATTTTCAAGCGTGAAACTTAAAAAATCACTCATTTATCAAGCTCATAACATTCATGAAGTGCCCTTACGGCAAGTTCTCCATATTTTTCATGCACTATCATAGAAATTTTTATTTCACTAGTAGAAATCATACCTATATTGATATTTTCATCCGCTAAAGCCTTAAAAGCTCGACTTGCTACACCAGAGTGAGACTTCATCCCAACACCCACTATAGACACTTTCACCACAGCACTATCACTTTCTACTATAGTATCTGCATGTAAAATTTTCTTCATAGCATTTTTGGCTAATTCTAATTCATTTTGAGGCACAGTAAAGCCTAAATTAGTCGCTCCATCCACTCCCACATTTTGAATAATCATATCCACATTGATATTTTCATCCGCTAAAACAGAAAAAATTTCAGCCGCAATTCCTGGCTTATCTTCTACATTTCTTAAAGTTACTCTTGCTTGATTTTTATCCAAAGCAATACCACTAACTAAAGCTTTTTCCATTTCATCCTCTTTTGTTATATTTGTTCCTTGATTATTATTAAAACTACTTCTTGTGACTAAATTTACATTTAATTTTTTAGCAAGCTCAACTGAACGATTTTGCAACACTTTAGCTCCTAAACTTGCAAGCTCTAGCATTTCTTCATAAGAAATTTTATCAAGCTTTTTAGCCTTAGGTTCTATACGTGGATCGGTTGTATATACTCCATCAACATCGGTATAAATTTCACACAAATCCGCATTCAAAGCTCCCGCCACAGCAACAGCACTCAAATCACTTCCACCACGTCCTAAAGTCGTGACATTGCCTTCTTCATCCACGCCTTGAAATCCAGCAATAACAACAATTTTTCCTTCATTTAAGGCTTCTTTTATAGCCCTAGAATCAATATAAGAAATCCTAGCCTTATTAAAAACACTATCTGTGATAATACCTGCTTTTCTTCCTGAAAAAGAAATAGCGCTAAATCCTTTTTCATTTAAAGCGATAGAAAGCAAAGCACTCGTAACACGCTCTCCGCTACTTAAAAGCATATCCATATCTTTACCATTGGGATTTGGACTAAAATATTGTGCTTGCTCTATGAGAGTATTAGTAACTCCGCTCATGGCAGAAACCACAACGACTAATTGATGTCCTTGTTTTACACTCTCTATAACACGATTTGCAACCGCTTCAATACGTTCTAAGCTACCAACACTCGTTCCGCCATATTTTTGAACTATAAGCATCAGATATAACCTTTCTCTTCAAAATACTTTAACACTTTAACATAAATATTTTTTTTAAAATGATGAATCATTTCAAAAACTTGTTTCACCTCAACAAATTGATAAGCGCTAAATTCGGGATGTTTTGTTTGTATATTGATCTTAGAATTATCCTTTAAGCGCACTAAAAAATATTTTTGAATTTGTCCATCATAAGGATACATTTTTTGGGCAACTCTTTCAGGAAAATCATAGCTTAACCATTCTGGATATTCAGCAATGATTTCAACCTCATCAGTGCCAATTTCCTCTTTAAGCTCTCTTAATAAAGCATTTTTTACTTCTTCGCCCTCATCAATACCACCCTGTGGAAATTGCCAAACATTATCCATATCGCTTCTTTTAGCTATAAAAACTTTACATTCCAAAGGATAGGAGCTTGATAAAATAATAGCCGCAACATTTGGTCTATATTTTTTTTCTTTTTCCACTTTTCTTCCTTAACCATCTTAAGGAGTTATTTTAACTTAAATCAAATCAAAATTTGATTAAAATTAGCAAATTTGATTAAAAATTATTTGGGTTATTTATGCATTTTTATATTCATATTCCTTTTTGCGAGAGCAAATGTCATTATTGTGCCTTTACAAGCTTAAAAAAAGAAAATTACGAAAAATCTTATTTTAAAGCCCTAAGCGATGACATTAATTTTCATCTTAAAAAATTTAACATCCATCACAATCAAATAAAAACGCTTTTTATAGGTGGTGGAACGCCAAGTTGTATCGATGCAAAAAATTATGAATATATCTTTGAAATTTTACATCCTTATTTAACTAAAAATGCTGAAATTTCATGCGAAGCCAATCCAAATTCAGCGACTTTAAATTGGCTTAAAGCTATGAAAAATATAGGGATTAATCGCATTTCTTTTGGAGCACAAAGTTTTCATTCTGAAAAATTAAAATTTCTTGGAAGAATTCACGATCAAGATATGATTTTTAAAGCTTTAGAAAACTCCCATAAAGCAGGATTTGCTAATATTAATTTAGATTTAATCTATGATACTAAAATGGATAATAAAAAAATGCTTGAATTTGAACTTTTAAATTTAGAAAAAATCAAACCCTTAATCACTCATTTAAGCGCTTATAATCTAACCATAGAACCAAGAACTGCTTTTGCTAAAAAAGAAAATTTTAAAAAAAATGCTCCTAATCTAATGAAATTTTTTATCCAAGAAATAACAAAACTTGGCTTTTTTCAATACGAAATCAGCAATTTTTCCAAAAATAAAAACTCAATGTGCAAACATAATCTTGGGTATTGGAAAGGTAAAGATTATATAGGATGTGGCTTAAGTGCGGTAGGATTTCATAAAAAGCAACGTTTTTACACAGCTAAAAATTTAAAATCCTATATACAAAATCCTACTTTTAGAAATATAGAAAAACTAAGCTTAAAAGATTTAAATTTAGAACATCTATTTTTAGGACTTAGAAGCACAGTAGGTATCCAAGAAAAAAAATTAAATTTAAAACAAAGAGAAAAAGCTCATTTACTTACAAAAGAAAAAAAACTTGAATTTAAAAAAGGGGTTTATTACAATCCTAATTTTTTAATCAGCGACGAGCTTGCGTTATATCTCTCATCTTAAATTTAAGTTTTTTAAGTAAAATAATTTCTTGAAAAATATTTTAAGTGTAAAGTTTTAAATATGAGTTTTGGTGAAATTATAATTATTTTAGTGGTAGCAATTTTAGTTTTAGGACCTGATAAACTTCCTGAAGCTATTGTACAAATAGCTAAAATTTTAAAAGCTTTAAAGAAAAATATAGATGATGCAAAATCAAGCATAGAAAAAGAAATTCGTATTAATGACCTTAAAGAAGAGGCTAAAAAATATAAAGATGAATTTTCTTCAACCAATCAAAATATAAGAAAAAAACTTAGTTTTGAAGAATTTGATGATCTTAAAAAAGATATTTTAGAAAAAACCAAAGTGGATTTAACTTTTGATAGTAGAGAAAATAGCTCCTCAAATAATCTTAGTGGGCAAAATTTAACTCCAAATGAAAAACCCAAACTTACTTCATTGGATGAAAAAATGGAAAAACAAGATGTTTGAAGAATTAAGACCTCATTTAATCGAACTTAGAAAGCGCCTTTTTATCAGTGTTGTTGCTGTTATTGTATTATTTTTGATATGCTTTGGCTTTCGCAATTATATTTTAGAAATTTTAAAAGCTCCTCTTATAGAAGTTTTACCTGAATTTTCAAAACATATTAATGTTATTGAAATGCAAGAAGGACTATTTACCACTATTAAAGTAAGTTTTTTTGCTGCCTTTGTTTTTGGTATCCCTATTATTTTTTGGCAATTTTGGAAATTTGTCTCTCCAGGACTTTATGACAACGAGAAACGTCTTGTAATCCCTTTTGTAAGTTTTGCAAGCATTATGTTTGCTTTGGGAGCTTGTTTTTGTTATTTTATTGTCGTGCCTTTGGCTTTTAAATTTTTAATCAATTTTAGTGTTAATGAAGGCTTTAATCCAGTCATTACTTTAGGGACTTATGTTGATTTTTTCATCAAAGTTATTATAGCTTTTGGTTTGGCTTTTGAGATGCCTGTTGTTGCATTTTTCTTTGCAAAAATAGGTTTGATTGATGATTCTTTTTTAAAGCGTCATTTTCGCATCGCTGTTTTAGTTATTTTTATTTTTTCTGCTTTTATGACGCCACCTGATTTCTTATCTCAATTTTTAATGGCAGGGCCTCTTTGCGGACTTTATGGACTCTCTATTTTAATTGTTCAAAAAGTCAATCCAGCCTCTAAAGAAGATGCAGAGTGATCGAGCAAGATTTCTTTCTATTATCTTATGATTATCATTTACCACAAGAGCTTATAGCAAATTATCCAATAATCCCTAAAGAAAATGCTAAACTTTTGGTTTATGAAAGAAAAAATCAAAAAATTTTCCATACCACTTTTGCTAATCTAAAGGATATTTTACCCGATTGTGTGATATTTTTTAATGATACAAAGGTTATTAAAGCAAGAATTTATGGAAAAAAATCAAGCGGTGGCAAGATAGAACTTTTTTTACATCAACCTTTTTTAAATTCAAAAAAACCAAGTTTTATAGTTCAAATTAAAGGACGTGTAAAAATCAATGAAATTTTGCATTTTGAGAAAAACTTAACAGCAGAAGTTATTGAAATTTTAGAAGATGGAATGCGTAAAGTTTGTTTTTATCAAAATGATAAAATCTTAAACACAAATGAACTTTATGAACTTCTTGATAAAATAGGACATATTCCCTTGCCTCCTTATATCAAAAGGGCAGATAATACTGATGATATTAAGGATTATCAAAGCATATTTGCTAAAAATTTAGGTGCGGTGGCTGCGCCTACGGCAAGTTTACATTTTAGTGAAGAAATGATTAATGATCTAAATAAAAAGCATGAAATTTATCATCTGACTTTGCATGTAGGCGCAGGCACTTTTAAAAATGTCGAATGCGAAAACATACAAGAGCATAAAATGCATAGCGAATTTTTTAACATTCCAAAAAAGGCTTGTGAAATTATTGATTCAAAAAAACCTATTTTAGGTATTGGAACCACGGTAACAAGAAGTATAGAATACTACGCAAGAACGCATAAAGAAAATGGATTTTGTGATTTATTTTTGCACCCAAATAATCCACCTATAAGACAAAATTATCTTTTAACCAATTTTCACTTGCCTAAATCAACTCTTATTATGCTTGTTTCATCTTTTATAGGTAGAGAGCAATGTTTAAAACTCTATGCATTAGCCATAAAAGAAAAATATCGATTTTACTCTTATGGCGATGCCATGCTTATTTTATAATCATTCTTTAAATTTTATAGCAATTTTGGCTTGAAGCTTAAGCCAATCTTTTTGAAGCATGATAGGGAAACCTCCATAAACTTTACCTCCTTCAAGGTTTTTGCTTACTCCACCTCGTGCAGCTATTGTACTAAAATCTCCTATTTTTAAATGCCCACTTGTAGCACTTTGACCACCCATAACCACATTTCTTCCTAATTGACTTGAACCTGAAATACCTGTTTGTGCCACAATGATACAATTTTCTCCAATATCACAATTGTGTCCTATTTGAACAAGATTATCTACTTTAGTTCCTGCTTTAATAATTGTACTATCAAATACAGCTCTATCAATTGTTGTACAAGCCCCAATTTCTACAAAATCTTCCAAAATAACATTACCATTGTGATAAATTTTACAATGCTCTCCATTTTTATTGTGTGCATAACCAAAACCATCACTTCCTATAACGCAATTTGCCAAAAGATGGCACTTTTTACCAATCTTAGTGTCATTATAAATTACCACATTAGGATGAATAATACTCTCATCTCCTATACTAACATTATCGCCAATATAAGCACCAGCCATAATAACTACATTTTCTCCAATATCAACATTATTGCCTATATAAACATTAGGCATAATTTTAGCACTCTTGACAATATTTTGCTTTTTTTCTTTAACTTGTTCAAACAAAGGTTTTGCAAAAAGCTTACTTAAAAAAGCGAAACTTAAATGTGGATTTTGAGTAATTAATACTTTCGTATCTTTTGGAACCAAATTTTCATATTCTTTGGTTACTAATATCGCAGCGGCTCCAGTATTAGGAATATCTTTAGCATTTTTTTCTCCATCGCAATACGTTAGCTCTGTAAAATTTGCCCTTAATAGAGAATTTAAAGCAGTGATTTCAATATCTTCATCATAATATTCCAAGCTTAAAAATTCCGCTATTTCTTTTAATTTCATTTTATTCCTCTAAAAAAATATTTCTTGCAATCATAGCACGATAATCTTTCTAAATGCTAACTTTTTGCACAATCTTAAAAAATTAATTTAATATTTCTCTTAAAATTGTATTTAATCTTTTTCCATCAACTCTTGCTCCAAATTCTTCCTTAGCTTCTTTCATAACAAGCCCTTGCTCTTTTAAAGAACTTACTCCTAATTTTTCTATTATTTTTTTTAATGCTGATTTTAATTCCTCATCACTTAATTGTTTTGGTAGATAAATTTCAAGAATGGCAATTTCATCATTTTCTTTTTGAGCCAAATCTTCTCTTCCACCTTTAGTATAAAGTTCTACCGCATCCTTTCTCTTTTTTATTTCGCCAATTATGATCTTAAATATTTTTTCATCATCAAGAGTGATTCTTTGATCGATCTCAACCTGCTTTAAAGCCGCGTTTAAAATCCTTAAAACGTCGCGTTTGAAATCATTTTTTTGCTTCATCGCTTCTTTAATATCATCTAAAATTTGCTCTTTAAGTGTCATTTTTATCCTTTCTAGTTAAAATTACAGACTTTAAGATTTAATCCAAAACCCTCTAAGCCTATATAATCTTTATCGCAACTTTGAGATAAAAGCTTAATCTCTTCTATTTTAAAATATCTTAAAATTTGCGCCCCTATGCCATAATTTTTAAATTGAGTTGCACTTGATTTTTCTCCTTGCATGAAAACAATCACTCCACTATTTTCATGTAAAAATTTAATCTGTCCTAAAAGTTTTGAAAATTTATCCGACGTTAAAAGCTCAAAATCGCTTCCGCTGATATGAAATTTCACATTAGTACATTTTTGAATTTCCCCAAAAGAAAATACAATATGTTGCATATGATTATGATCAGTAAAAACAAATTTTTTAGCTTTAAAACCTGCTAAAAAACTATCACTTTTTTCTTTTAAGGTGATAAGACTTTCATGTTTTAATCTATATTCTATAATATCAGAAACTGCAATCATATTAAGATTATGTTTTTCGCAAAATTTTTCTAAATCTTCTCTGCGAGCCATATCTCCATCATCTTTAACAATTTCACAAATCACACAAGCTTCTTTTAATCCCGCTAAACGACAAAGATCCACAGTCCCTTCTGTATGCCCTGTCCTTTCTAGCACTCCTCCGCTTTTAGCGATTAAAGGATTAATATGGCCAGGTCGAACAAAATCTTCTGCTTTTGCCTCATCATCTGCAAAAATTTTTATAGTCATATCACGTTCATAAGCACTTACACCCGTTTTAGCCTCTTTAGCATCCACTGTAATTGTAAAAGCAGTTTCATGATTAGAAGTATTTTGTGGCACCATTAAAGGAAGGTTAAATTTTTTAGCAATTTTCTCTCCAAGTGCTACACAAACAACACCCCTAGCCTCTTTAATCATAAAATTTACCTTTTCTTTTGTGCTAAATTGGGCAGGAAAAATCAAATCTCCTTCGTTTTCTCTATCTTCTGCATCAACCATTACAAGCATTTTACCTTGTTTTAAATCCTCAATAGCTTGCTCAATGCGTACAAATTTCATTTATTATTCCTCATTTTTTTTAATTTTATAAAAATTATAGCTTTATTTGCTTGACAAATAAATTAAATTTTAATATAATTTCCTCTCTTAAAAATATTACAAAGCAATACTTATTTAAATTGGGGTATCGCCAAGCGGTAAGGCAACAGGTTTTGGTCCTGTCATTCAGGGGTTCGAATCCCTTTACCCCATCCAAAAATATCTTATCGCGAAGTAGAGCAGTGGTTAGCTCGTCGGGCTCATAACCCGAAGGTCGGGAGTTCAAATCTCCCCTTCGCAACCAATCATACCTAATTAAAACTTCTACTGAAAATTTGATTAAAAGCTAAAGAAAGAAAATAATGATTTATTTAAAATGGTGTCCACGGCGAGATTCGAACTCACGGCCTCAAAATTAGGAATTTTGCGCTCTATCCAGCTGAGCTACGAGGACAAAAAAAAGCGGAAGAAAAACTTCCGCTTTAATTTTTAACCATTTCTCTTTTTGATAATTTCTTCAGAAACATTTTTTGGAACTTCATCATAATGATCAAATTCCATAGAATAAGTTGCACGACCTTGAGTCTGACTTCTAAGATCTGTTGAGTAGCCAAACATTTCAGCTAAAGGACAAAATGCCGTGATGATTTTATTTCCGCCTCTTTCATCCATAGAATTTACTTGACCACGACGCTTATTTAAATCGCCTATTACATCACCCATATATTCTTCTGGGGTTTCAACTTCAACCTTCATCATAGGTTCTAAAATAACAGCTCCTGCTTTTCTAGCTCCTTCTTTAAAGCCCATAGAAGCAGCAAGCTTAAATGCCATTTCAGATGAATCCACTTCGTGATAACTTCCATCATAAACAGTCACTTTTACATCCTCAACAGGATATCCCGCTAAAACACCATTTTGTAAAGCTTCTTGGATACCTTTATCTACAGCTGGAATATATTCTTTAGGAATCACTCCACCTTTGATATCATTAACAAATTCATATCCACTTCCTGGCTCAAGTGGTTCAAGGCGTAAAAATACATGACCATATTGACCACGACCACCTGATTGTTTAGCGTATTTGTATTCTTGTTCAACTGTTTTTCTAATTGTCTCTCTATAAGCAACTTGAGGTTGGCCTACTTCAGCTTCAACTTTAAATTCACGAAGCATACGATCAACGATAATTTCTAAGTGAAGCTCACCCATACCTGAAATAATAGTTTGACCACTTTCTTCGTCAGTAGAAACTCTAAAGCTTGGATCTTCTTGTGCAAGTTTATTTAAAGCTATAGACATTTTTTCTTGATCTGCTTTGGTTTTTGGCTCAACGGCAACAGAAATAACAGGATCTGGAAAATCCATTCTCTCTAGAATAACTTTATCTTTTTCGCTAGCCAAAGTATCACCTGTTAAAGTGTCTTTAAGCCCTACAACAGCGCCAATCTCTCCTGCGTAAAGAACTTTAATTTCTTCTCTTTTATTTGAGTGCATCTTTAATAGACGACCGATTCTTTCTTTTTTATCTTTTGTAGAGTTATAAGCATAAGAACCACTTTCTAAGCTGCCACGATAAACACGCACGAAAGTAAGTTGTCCCACGAATGGATCGGTCATAATTTTAAAAGCAAGTCCCGCAAATTCACCATCATCAGTTGATTTTACAGAAACTTCTGTACCATCTTCATATTCACCTCTGATATTTGCTACCTCATCAGGAGCTGGTAAATAAGCTACAACAGCATCCAATAAAGGCTGAACACCTTTGTTTTTAAAAGCCGTTCCGCAAAGCATAGGAACGATGGCAAGACTTAAACATCCAGCTTTAATTCCTGACTTGATTTCTTCAAGAGTTAATTCTTCTCCACCGAGATATTTTTCCATCAATTCATCAGAAGTTTCAGAAACTGCCTCTATCATCTTAGTACGATATTCTTCAGCTTTTTCTTTCAATTCTGCTGGAATTTCTTTCTCAACATAATCTGTTGGTTTTGTGTCATCTTCCCAAACTAAAGCTTTCATTGTTACAAGGTCGATAACACCTTTAAAATTATCTTCAGCGCCAATTGGAATTTGAAGTGGAACTGGATTTGCTTTTAGACGGTTGCGAATTTGATCTTCTACATTATAAAAATTAGCACCAATTCTATCCATTTTATTAACAAAAACGATTCTTGGAACCCCATACTTATTTGCTTGTCTCCAAACAGTTTCTGATTGAGGTTGAACTCCACCAACTGAACAGAAAACAGCTACAGCGCCATCTAAAACACGCATTGATCTTTCAACTTCAATGGTAAAATCCACGTGGCCTGGAGTGTCAATAAGATTGATTTGATGATCTTTCCAAAAACAAGTTGTTGCAGCAGAAGTAATCGTAATACCTCTTTCTTTTTCTTGTTCCATCCAGTCCATAGTCGCAGCACCATCATGCACTTCGCCGATTTTATGACTCATTCCAGTGAAGAAAAGAATTCTTTCACTTGTTGTTGTTTTTCCAGCATCGATATGTGCTGCAATCCCTATATTTCTAACTTTTTTTAAAGGAGTAGTTCTTGACATCTTATCCCTCTCTTACCAACGATAGTGAGCAAATGCTTTATTTGCTTCAGCCATTTTATAAGTATCTTCTTTTTTCTTAAAGGAAGCGCCTTTGCTGTTAGCAGCATCTAAAAGCTCTCCTGCAAGTTTTTCTATCATTGTTCTTTCGCTTCTTTTTCTTGCAAAAGAAATAATCCAACGAATAGCCAAAGCTTGCTGTCTAGCAGGTCTTACTTCAACTGGAACTTGATAAGTAGCACCACCTACACGACGAGATTTAACTTCTAAAAGAGGTTTGATATTTTCAATAGCTTCATTAAAAATATCGATTCCTTTCTTTTCGCCACCTTTTTTATCAATAGCTTCTAAAGCACCATACATTATAGTTGTTGCAACACTCTTTTTTCCATCATACATTAAAGAATTAATAAATTTTGTGATTACTTTATTACCATAAATCGGATCAGGTAAAACTTCTCTTACCGGAGCTTTTCTTCTTCTCATTATTATTCCTTCAAATTTTTAATTTTACTCAAACAAAATCAAATCAAACGGATTTGTCTGTCTTTAATTTTACTTAGCAGCACCTGCCTTAGGACGCTTAGCACCATATTTAGAACGAGAAACTGTTCTTTTTGCAACACCTGCTGTATCAAGCGCACCACGCACAATGTGATATTTCACACCTGGCAAGTCTTTAACCCTACCACCACGTACTAAAACAATACTATGTTCTTGAAGATTATGACCTTCACCACCGATATAGCTAATTACTTCAAAGCCACTAGTAAGTCTTACTTTGGCAACTTTTCTTAACGCTGAGTTTGGCTTTTTAGGAGTTGTTGTATAAACCCTAGTGCAAACTCCCCTTCTTTGTGGACAATTTTTAAGCGCTGGAGATTTAGATTTTTCTAAAACTTTTTTACGCTCTTTTCTAACCAATTGATTTATGGTTGGCACAATAATTCCTTTCTTTAAATAATGTAATAAACCTTGAATAATATCTAAAATTTGCTTAGTTTTTATTAAAATTATCTTTTATTTATATTTGCTAAGGCATTTTCTCTATTTTAGTGTCAAATAAAATAAAATTGTAGCTATAAATCAAAATTTTTCAATTTCAAAAAAACCTTAATCTAAAAACATACGAATTAGATTAAGGTAAAAAAATAAATTATTGTTTTTCTGTATTATATTGTAAATAAACTACGTGAGTAGCTAAATACTCTTCAAGACCATGTTTGCCATCAGCTCCCCCTATTCCACTTTTTCTAAATCCTGCATGAAAACCCTGCATTGCTTCAAAATTTTCACGATTAATATAAGTTTCTCCAAATTTAATTTCTCTGCTTGCTCTCATTGCTATATCTAAATTTTGGGTATAAATAGAACTTGTAAGCCCATATTCACAATCATTTGCCATATCAATCGCTTCATCTAATGTATCAAATTTTGCAATAGGTATAATAGGAGCAAAAATTTCTTTTTGCATAATCTCATCCTCATGCTTAACATTTGTAAGTACAGTAGCTGGAAAATAATATCCACTTGTATCAGTTATTTTTCCACCACATTCTACAGTAGCACCTTTAGCTTTCGCACGTTCAAGCATTCCCAATGCATTATCCACACCTGCTTGATTGACAAGTGGACCCATATCAAAATTTCCTTTGAGTGTATTTCCTACGCTCACCTTGCTCATAGCTTTTACAAATTTATCTACAAATTCATCATATACATCTTTATGGATATAAGCTCTTTCAGCACAATTGCAAACTTGACCATTGTTACAAATTCTACTTGCTTTTATTGCCTCTACAGCCAAATCAATATCTGCATCCTTGCATACTATAGCAGGTGCTTTTCCTCCAAGCTCTAAAGAAACTTTTATGATATTTTTTGCCGCCGCTTCCATAACCCTAACTCCAGCCTCAACGCTTCCTGTAAGACTTACCATGCCTATATCTTTATTGCTTGATAATTCATGTCCTACTATACTGCCCTTTCCAGCCACCAAATTAAACACTCCTTTAGGCAAAGAACTTTGCGAAACAAGCTTTGCAAATTCAAAAGCATTATTTGGAGTTTCACTGCTTGGTTTTATAACAATAGTATTTCCCGTTAATAAGGCTGGAGCCATTTTTCTCGCTATTAGAAAAAATGGGAAATTCCAAGGCAAAATTCCACCAACAACTCCAATAGCGCTCTTGTACAGATATATATGTTCATTAGCCCTATCGCTTTGTATGATTTCACCTTCATATCTTCTAGCCCATTCAGCTGTATAATCTATATAATCTGCCGTAAAATGAATTTCTACGCTAGCCAAATCTTTAGTTTTTCCTTGTTCTTGCATCAAAACATGAGTTAAAAAATCAGCATTTTTTCGTATCAAATTTGCTAATTCTTTTAAATGATTTGCTCTTTGTATAGCTGGTTTTGCCTCCCAAGATTTTTGAGCTTTTTTAGCTACCTCAATAGCTCTTTGAGTATCTTCTAAACTTGCACTAGCAACTTTTGAAATTACTTCTTTAGTTGCTGGATTTAAAACTTCAAAAAATTCACCCTTATGAGGAATAAATTCCCCATTAATAAAATTATAATAAGTTGTCATTATCTCTCCTTCTTAATCTAAATGAAACACTTCTTCCATATTGAGCCATTTTTGTCCCGCATAACCTAAAGATATTTGACAAGGATCTGTTACTTTCCACCATTTTTGTGTATTTTTATCCCTCGTCATTTTAGCCATATCTGCTTCAAAATCAGCTCCTATATACTCAAAATATGCAAACAAATACTCTCCAAAAAGATAAATGGAATAATTTTGTATATTGCACTCCTTAATCATTTCACAAACTCCTTTGTAAGGATTTTTATGAAGATCTTTATATTCTTGAATTTTCTCTTTTTTGATTTTTATGATTTGACCATACCTTTGCATTTAACCTCCTTTATAAAGTTTTAAAGCATTTTGATAAAAAATTGCATCTAAATTTTCAAAAACTTCACTTTTTAAAATCAAATTTGCCCATTTATTTGGACTTAATTTTGATACTGGGTAATTGCTACCAAATAAAAATCTATCTTCGCTAAAATTTTCTTTCAAAAATGAGAAAAGCTCAAAAATAAATTCTTGAGAAGTTTGCATCGAAAAATGATCTGGCGATGAAAGTTTGATATAGAAATTTGAAAATTTTTTTAATCTTTGCAAATCTTTTTTATAATCACAAAAGCAATTAATATCAGGATTGCCCATATGATCTAAAACAACCTTTAAATTTGTATTTTCTCTTAAAAATTGCTCTAAAAATACTAATTCTTTATTTTTTAAACAAGCTTCAAAAACTATCTGTGCTTTTTCTAGAATTTTCATAAACTCTTTAAAATCAGCTTCAAACAATCTTTTAGCACCTTTAAAACTCGTGTGCATAACCTCTCTAAAAGCACAAATTTCTTCTTTATGTTTCAAATCTGCTAAGCAAAGTTTTAACCCATAAAGCTTTTTTAATTTTAAAGCAAATAAAGCTTCTTTATCCTTATCATCGCTATTTGTTTCAACATACATAGCACCGAGAAACTCAAAGTTTTTATATTCTTTTATTGCTTGATTAAAATCAAAATTTTGATTTAATTCTTTGTATGAATTAACCCAAGAAATAGAACATTCTTGCAAATTCCAAAGATGTAAATGAGTATCAAAAATCCTTTGCATTTTAAACCTCTATTTTTGAACCAAAAAATCCATACCAAGCAATATATAAAAATAAAGGCGCCATTACTAAATACCCCGTACTTGTATTATAATGATCATTAATCAAACCTACAATGCTAGGCATAATAGCTCCTCCAACCACACTCATTACTAGCAAAGATCCACCTAATTTTACTTGATTAAAAGGTAAATTTTTTGTCGCTATAGCAAAAATCGTTGGAAAAGAAATGGACATAAAGAAAAATACAGCTATGAGTACAACTATACTTAAAAAGCCATGAACAAAATAAAGTGCTATACATAAAATGGTATTTATAAAAGAATATATACCTAAGATATTTTCTCCTTTAATTTTTTTCATTAAAGGTGTCGAAACAATACGCCCTATCATAAATGCCACCAAAGCTATAGAAAAATAATAAGCACCTTGTTCATCCTTTAAATTTTCATTATGCTCAACTACATAATTGATAAAAAATGCCCCAGCAGCAACTTGATTTGCTATATATAAAAATTGTGCTAAAAGTCCTAAATTAAAATGTCTATGTTTAAAAACCTCTATAGATTTAAAATAATCTTTTTGTTTATAATCACTATTTACAGCTGAACCTTCAGGAATTTTATTTAAGGCAAAAGCAATTAAGATTAAAATCACAATAGCAGCAATTCCAACATACACAAGCTGAACATTTCCCATATTTTCTACCAATGCAGCTTCAATTTGTTCTTTACTGGCATTTTGTCCTTGTTTAGTGATAGATAAAAATAAAGCTCCACCTATAATAGGTCCTAAAAATTGCCCAAAACCATTAAAACTTTGAGCAGCATTGATTCTAAAACTTGCATTTTTTTCATCTCCAAGTTTTACCATATAGGGATTTGCGCTAGCTTCTAAAGATCCTATACCACAAGCTAAAATAAAAAATGCAAACAAAAACAAATGGAAAGAAGCTAAATTGGTTGCAGGTATAATCAGTAAAGATCCTATAGCATATAATGCTAAACCGAACATAATTCCTATTTTATAAGAATATTTATTGGCTATATAGCCTGCAGGCAAAGCAATAATAAAATAAGCCCCAAAATAAGCCAATTGCAAAAATCCGCTTTCATGCTGAGTGACATGAAGGTGATTTTGAAAATTTTTATTCATCACATCTATAAGTCCATAACTTACACCCCATAAAAAGAAAAGTGAAGTTACTAAAACGATTGCAATTTTGATATTTTTTGAATTAGTCATTTGATATCCTTATCTCTTAGTCTTCATCCCAATTTAAAGCTCTATCTAAATGAATATAACCTCCATCTGGAATTAAAATCTGTCCCGTAGTATGTGAAGCTAATGGACTTAGGGTAAAAACGGCCGTATTTGCAATTTCTTCTACGGTAGTGAAACGATGTCCTAAAGGAATGGCTTTTGCAATTTTTTTATATTGTTCTTCAGGGTTAGGGAAATTTTGTAACCATTTTTCATAAAGCGGAGTCATCACTTCAGCAGGAGCAATAGCATTTACTCTAACATTATCCTTGGCAAAGGCACAAGCCCATTCTCTAGTAAATCCAATTTGTGCAGCCTTAGCTGATGCATAAGCACTAGTTCTACCTTGACCTGTAATACCTGTTTTACTAACTATATTTAAAATACTTCCTTGCTCTTTTTTAATATAAGGCAAACACTCTTTAGTCATTGCATAATAGTGAAAAAGATTGTTTTCATAAGATTTTATTAAATCTTGAACACTTGTATTCTCAATATGTAAGTTATCATTTGCTCCTGCATTATTCACAAGAGCGTAAATATTATTATATTTATTTGCCACCTCATTAACCAATTGAGATATTTGCTCATAATCTTTTAAGTCAATTTCATAAAAAGTATAATTTGGACATAATTCTCTTAACTCACTATCATGTTCTTTTGGCATACTTCTTGAAAAAATCACAACAATTCCACCCTCTTTGGCCCATAATTTAGCAATTGCATAACCAATACCTTTAGCACCTCCTGTTATGATGCAAACTTTATTTTTAATTTTTAAATCCATATTTTTCTCCTTTTATTAATCAAAAATCATGCCAAAATAATATTTATTAGCAAGTTGTAGCAAGTCTCCAAACAGAAAAATCATTTTGTTCATTAATTTCTGCTTTTACCAATTCTCCATTAGAAATTCGTATGATTAAATTTATTAATTCGTCTCGCACTTCTTCTTTAGTTTTTTTACCGTCTATAATATCCCCTGCATTAACATCAATAGCATCATTCATATTGTTATAGCAAAAAGTATTTGAACTCATTTTAATTGTAGGAGTAATTGCAGATCCTGTAGGTGTTCCACGACCTGTAGTAAATACACAAATATTTGCCCCTCCAGCTACCATAGCACTTAATTGCTCAATATCATTCCCAGGGGTATTCATAAAAGTAAGTCCCTTAGAAACCACAGGTTTTGCATAATCAATCACATCCATTAAAGTTCGAGTTCCTGCTTTATAAACACAACCTAAAGATTTTTCTTCTATGGTGCTTAACCCACCTGCTATATTTCCCGGACTTGGATTTGCTCCACGAATATCAGTGTGAAAGGATTTAACTAAATTTTCATAACCCAAGATTTTCTCATATACTTTTTTTGCTACTTCATCATTTTTAGCTCTTTTTGCAAGTATAGCTTCACATCCTATAAGTTCAGTTGTCTCAGCCAAAATGACAGCACCACCTTGATCAATGATCAAATCGCTTAAACTACCCAAAGCAGGATTAGCACTAAGCCCGCTATAGCTATCGCTTCCTCCACATTCTGTTCCTAAAATTAAATCACTAAAATCACCTTCGCTTTTTTGTAAATTTGAAGCAGCTTTAAGCATATCATTAACTATTTTTACACCCTTATCTATTGTATTTTTACTGCCGCCACATTCTTGTATTACCAAATATTCAACTTTTTTATAAGGTGTTGTTTGTTTAATTTTTTCAGCCACCACTTTAGCTTGTATCACTTCACAACCAAGTCCAACAATTAAAACCCCAAAAACATTAGCATTTGTACCATGACCTATTAAAACATCTCTAGTTTGCAAAGCATCAAATTCAAGTTGAGAACAACCATGTTGATGATTAATATAAACTGATCCTTGACACTGTTTAGCTATATTTTCACACACTTTGTTAGCACAATGTACACTGGGTATAATAATAACTTTATTTCTTAATCCTAACTTACTATCTTCTCTTCTATAACCCATAATTTTCATTACTTTACTCCTTATCGCCACGTCCTCGAATACCAGATATATTATGAATATGTACCCATTCTCCAGCCTTAATATCACAATTTGCACTTGCAATAACCTCTGCATATTTAATAATTGCTTCGTTGGTTTTAATATCTTTAAGTGCAAATTTATGTCCACTAGTAATATCATTTTTAAGTTTTATATTTGCCACCTCTTCTCCTTTTTTAAAATTACGTAAAGCAGTAGCTACATTATCTTTTTCGCTCACTATAATAAAATCATTCATAAAATTTTTACCCCAGTTTCTTGTTCTATAGTCTTAATCAATTCTCTTGCTTTATTGAAACACATATCTAATTTTTCTTTAGTAATAGACGACAAAGGGTGTATAGTTGCATTTGCAAATTCAAACCCTCTAGCCTTTAACAATAAAGCAAATCCCATAGGAAAAGATATACTCATTCCAAATCTTATAACCTTTAAAAGACTCTTTTGTATTAATAGCGCTCTTTCATATTTTTTTTCACTCATTGTTTTATAAATTTCACTCATAAGTTCTGGAAAAATACCTCCGATACTTGTCATAGAACCTTTAGCACCTAAAAATAAAGCTTCTGCATAAATTTCTTCTCTTCCTACAAAAACATCAAAATTTTGGGGTACCATATCCAGAATGTGATTTAAAAGCAAAGCATCTCCACTACTATCTTTAAGACCTGCTATATTGTTAAGTTTTGAAATTTTTTCTATAAAACTTAAACTCAAAGCGGGTGCAAAAAGTGGAATATTATAAATATACAAAGGAAGCTTGACTTTTGAGACTAAATCTTTGATATATTCAAAAAGAGTCTCTTCATCAAATTTATAATAATAAGGCATAGCAAGCAAAAGTGCATCGAGTCCTAATTTATAAGCCTCATCTGCTAAAATAATTGTATCTTGATAAACATTTGAAGTGATACCTGTAATAATGGGCACCTTACCTTTGGCTGCTTCCTTGCTAAGTTTCATTAGTTTGATTTGATCCTTAACACTCAAAGCTTGAGAATCCCCTGCGCTACCATTACAAAATAATCCATCTAAACCTTTATCAATTCCAAATTCACAATAACGAATAAATTCTTTTTCATTAATCATGCCATCATTGGAATAAGGCGTAAGTAAAGCTGGTAATGTCCCTTTTAAAATTCCCATTTTATCTCCTTATATTTTTTTGTATATACAAAAATTTATTTATATACAAAAAAATATAACAAAATTATTTAAAAAAAATCAAGAGTCAAAAAAACATAATTATTTTATATTTGCCTCTTTAGATAGACTTTTGTCTTTAAAATGCAAATGATAAAATAAATCAAAAAAAATGTTTTATGTTACCAAAAGTAAAAAATGTGATAAAATTTATAAATAAAATGCAATCAATAAAAGGATAATTTTATGCATCAACCTACTCTTAGAGTTATAAAAATTTTAGAATTAATTGCCAATTCAAAAGAACAACTTACATTAAGTCTAATAGCTAAAAAATTAAATATTCCAACAGGAACACTTTCACCTATTTTACAAACTTTACAAAAACAAAAATATATAAAATGCAATTTAAGTTATAAAAGTTATTCTTTAGATTTTAAAATTTTAGAATTAAGCTGTAATATAAAATATAAAAATAGTATCTTTGAGCTTATTAAAAAACATATGAAAAACATTAGAGATCTAACAAATTTAACTTGCCAAATGGGTATTTTAAAAGAAAATAATGTTCTCTACTTAGAAAAGTTAGATGCTAATGATCAAATACAATTAAAATCTTTTATAGGAACTTCATATCCTGCTTATGCAACATCTTTGGGTAAGGCTTTATTATCAAACAAAACAAAAAATGAATTAAAAATACTTTATCCCGAAAATTTTAAAAAAATAACTCGAAACACCTTAAAAAATATAGATGAATTATACGAACAAATAAAAAAAATTAAGAAAGAAAAAATAGCCTTAGAAAGCGGAGAAATGAATCCTCAAATCGAATGTATGGCCATAAATATAGAACACAATAATAAAATAATTGCTGCAATAAGTATATCTTATCCTATTTTTTATTCAAATAAAGAATTTATAGAAAAAAATAAAAAAATATTAATTAAAGAAAAAAATAAAATAGAAAAAGCAATTAGTTTATTTTTTTCAGATTTAGAAGATATCTATTAAAATAGCCAAAAAGGCTATTTTAATTATTTTCTTTTAATTTGAACTTCTTTTCTCCATAAAGACCAGTTCCTACAGGAATCATTCTACCTAAAATAACATTTTCTTTTAAATCTTCTAGATAATCAAATTTTCCAGCTATACTAGCTTCAGTTAAAACTTTAGTTGTTTCTTGGAAAGATGCTGCAGAAATCACACTATCACTTCCAATTGCAGCTCTTGTAACACCCAAAAGAACAGGTTCAGCAATAGCTGGCTCCCCACCCATTCTCATAATTCTTTCATTTTCTTCTCTAAATTTACGTCTAGATATTAGATCGCCTTCTATAAATTTAGTATGTCCACTATCAATAACTTTTACTTGTCTTAACATTTGAGAAACAATAACTTCAATATGCTTATCTGAAATAACAACGCCTTGTCCTCTATAAACTTGTTGAATCTCAGAAATTAGATAATGATGTAAAGCTTTTTCTCCTAAAATTTTAAGTATATCATGGCTTGAAACTACACCATCGGTTAATTTTTCTCCAGCATGTATAAATTCACCATCTCTAACTTGTATATGCTTAGATTTATCGATCAAATACTCAACGCTTGTACCATCTTCTGCTTGGATGACTATCCTTTCTTTTGAACGTAACGGCTTATCAAAACGAACTACTCCATCAATTTCAGCAATCACAGCAGCATTTTTTGGTTTTCTTGCTTCAAATAGCTCAGAAACTCTTGGAAGACCTCCTGTGATATCTTTAGATTTTGCAGCAGCTTTTGGAATTTTTGCCAAAATATCAGCCTGTAAAACCTTATCACCATCATGTACAAAAATAACTGTTTTTGGCTCTAATTGATAACGCACTGCTTTATTGTCTTTTCCAGCGATCACTAAAGTTGGCCTAACACCACTTGGAAGATATTCATTAATTACCAAAGATCGCTTACCCGTTGCTTCATCAATTTGTTCATCAGCACTATAACCTGCTTCAATATCTTCAAAACTTATAGTTCCATCAATTTCAGCAATAATGGTATTATTATAAGCATCCCATTCTGCAACAACAATACTTTCTTTCTTTGGAGCACTTACTATAATAGCGTTAGGATCTTCAATCAAAGCACTATCATTGAATTCAATTTTTGATTCTCTTGGAATATAATGTCTTTTTGCTTCTCTCCCATTTTCATCAGCGATAACAACAAAAAAACCTTTTTCTTTGACTACATCACCTTTTTTGACATTTTTAACCCTATCAAGACCATCACCTTTAAGAACATAAAATTTCAAGGTTCCTTTTTCACCTGCCTTGATATTTTTAACAACTGGATCGCCATCTTTAACTAAAATTTCACTTGCAAATGGAATACGATTAGGAATATTCCATCCTTCTTTGATCACCTCAACAATACTTTCATTTTCATCAACTTCAGCACCATTTTGATAAGGAAGATACAATTTACCATCTATACTTCCGCTAACCCCTGCTAATTCATTTGCTTTTGCAAGATCGTATTTTCTAAGCGTGTATTTAATTTCTTGTTTTTTATCTTTAATAGAAACAATCACATCTTCATGGATATTCTCTATGCTGATTATTCCTTTAAATGGAGCTTTTATTTTTGGTTCTACCAATAAAATAGCTGCATTTCTACGATTTGCAACTATCATTTTTCCTTCTTTATTTTTATAAGTTTTTAAATTATAAAATCTTATAAAACCTTCTTTTTGAGCACTAACTTGTCTATCTTGTAAATCCGTACTTGCGGTTCCACCACTATGGAAAGTTCTTAATGTAAGCTGAGTACCAGGCTCCCCAATAGACTGTGCTGAAATAATACCAACAGCTTCACCTGGTTTAACAAGTTTTCCTTCGCCAAGATTTACACCGTAACATTTAGCACAAATTCCTTTTCTAGCTTTACAAGTAATTGGAGTTCGAATATTTACACTTTTAATACCATTTTCGCTAAACATCTTAGCTTTTTCTTCATCAATTAAAGTTCCTTCAGTAAAGAGAACAGAATTTGTAATAGGATCGATCACATCTTCTGCCAAAACTCTACCTAAAACTCTTTCTTCTAATGTCTCTATTATGGAACTATCAGCAGTAATTTCATTAATTTCAACTCCTTCGTGTGTACCACAATCTTCCATGGTAATTTTTACATTTTGTGCAACATCGATTAATTTTCTTGTCAAATAGCCTGCATTTGCGGTTTTAAGCGCCGTATCTGCAAGACCTTTTCTAGCACCATGAGTAGATATGAAATACTCAAGTACATTTAAACCTTCACGGAAATTTGAAATAATAGGAGTTTCAATAATAGAACCATCTGGCTTAGTCATAAGTCCTCTCATTGCAGCAAGCTGAGAAATTTGCGCTGCACTACCTCTAGCTCCAGAATCTGCCATCATATAAATGGAGTTAAAACCATC
Source organism: Campylobacter sp. W0014 (assembly GCF_020135975.1). NCBI lineage: Bacteria > Pseudomonadati > Campylobacterota > Epsilonproteobacteria > Campylobacterales > Campylobacteraceae > Campylobacter > Campylobacter sp. W0014. The sequence continues at coordinate 88,415 of NZ_JACHTR010000001.1, forward strand.
CTTATCTTTTTCAACTAATTTCATCATTTCTTTTGAAAGAAGGTTATTTGTACTTTTCCAAATATCAATAATTTTATTATATCTTTCCCCAGAAGTTATCAAACCAAGGTTATAAGAATTTTGAATTTCTCTAACTTGTTTTTTGGCTTCATCAATAGCTTTTTGCTTGTCATCAGGAACAATAATATCTGCTATAGAAATAGAAATACCTGCTTTTGTAGCGTATTCAAAACCTAAATTTTTAAGTCTATCCAAGAAGCTAGCAGTAATTTCTAAACCACCTTGTTTGTAAACATAATCAACAAGCGCAGCAATATCCTTTTTCTTTAAAACTTTATTCCAATTAGATTCAGGAACAAAATCAGGTAAAATAGATTTTACAATAAGTCTTCCTGCTGTTGTTGTAATCTTTCTACCATCAATAACAGTTTGTATGCTCGCATGAATATCTAAACACTTGCTTTCAAGTGCCATCATTACTTCATCAATACCTGTGCAAATTTTATGAGATCCTTTTGCTTCTGCTTTTTCCAAAGAAAGATAATAAATTCCTAAAACCATATCTTGCGAAGGAACGGTTACTGATTTACCGCTCGCTGGCAAAAGAATATTCATTGAAGAAAGCATAAGCACTTTACATTCTGCAATAGCTTCTTGAGAAAGCGGTACATGCACCGCCATTTGATCTCCGTCAAAGTCTGCGTTAAAAGCAGCACATACTAAAGGATGCAATTGTATTGCTTTACCCTCAACTAAAACCGGATGAAAAGCTTGGATAGAAAGCTTATGTAAAGTTGGAGCGCGGTTTAGCATAACAGGATGACCTTTTACAACCTCTTCTAAACATTCCCAAACTTCATTGGTTTTATTCTCTATCATTTTTTTTGCTTGTTTAACGGTTGTTGCATAACCTTTTTCTTCAAGCTTAGCTAATAAATGCGGTTTAAAAAGCTCTAAAGCCATTTTTTTAGGCAAACCACATTGATCCATTCTTAATTTTGGACCTACAACAATAACGCTACGTCCCGAAAAATCAACCCTTTTTCCAAGCAAGTTTTGTCTAAAACGCCCTTGCTTACCTTTGATAATTTCACTTAAAGATTTCAATGGACGCTTATTAGCTCCTTTAACCGCATTAGCACGACGACCGTTATCAAATAAAGCATCTACTGCTTCTTGAAGCATTCTTTTTTCATTTCTTATAATGATTTCTGGCGCATCAAGCTCCATAAGCTTTTTAAGACGAGTATTTCTATTGATAACACGACGATATAAATCATTTACATCAGAAACCGCAAATTTTCCGCCATCTAGAGCAACCAAAGGACGTAAATCTGGTGGTAATACTGGTAAATTAGTTATCATCATCCACTCTGGGCGATTAGGAACTGCATTTTCACTATCAACATCGGTATTAGAATTTGAATTTAAAAAATTCTCAACCACTTTTAAACGTTTAATGATAGTCTTTTTCTTTGCTTCTGAATTAGTTGCGGCCATTTCTTCTTTTAATTGATTTAAAAGAGCTACAAGATCTAAATTAGCCAATAGATCTCGAACAACTTCTCCACCCATTCTCGCTTTAAAACCACTACTTTCATAACGCTGCATTAAATTTTGATATTGCTCTTCATTTAGAACATCACAATATTCAACTTTTTTAGTATTTTCATTATCATAATATGCATCACCAGCATTTTCAACAATATAAGCTTCATAATAAAGTACACGCTCAAGATCTTTCATCTTTACACCTAAAAGTGTACCTATACGACTTGGTAAAGAATTCACATACCAAATATGCGCTACTGGAGTTACAAGTTCAATATGCCCCATTCTTGAACGACGAACTTTAGAATTAGCAACTTCAACGCCACATTTTTCACATTTAACTCCTTTAAAGCGCATTTTTTTATATTTACCGCAAAGACATTCATAATCACGGATAGGACCAAAAATTTTAGCACAAAAAAGACCGTCTCTTTCAGGTTTTAAAGTTCTATAATTGATCGTTTCTGGTTTTTTTACTTCCCCATAAGACCAAGATTTTATTTTTTCAGGACTAGCAAGCCTTAGTTGAAAAGCTTCAAAATCTCTAGGTCTAGCATCTTCTTTTACTTCTATGACTTTAAATTTACTCATTGTCCTCATCCTTATCAAAAATCTCAACATCTAACGCAAGTGATTTAAGTTCATTAGTTAAAACAAAAAATGTCTCAGGAATTCCTGTCGCTGGAACATTTTCTCCTTTGGTGATTGCTTTATAAGCATTAAATCTACCCTCTACATCATCTGATTTAATAGTTAGCATTTCTCTTAAAGTATGTGCCGCTCCATAAGCTTCAAGTGCCCACACTTCCATTTCTCCAAATCTTTGACCTCCAAAAAGTGCTTTACCTCCAACTGGTTGTTGGGTTACAAGGCTATAAGGTCCTGTACTTCTTGCATGAACTTTTTCATCAACTAAGTGGTGAAGTTTTAACATATACATACATCCCACATGAACACGTTCTGCTATCTTTTCACCGGTTCTTCCATCGTAAAGCTCTGTTTTTCCATCCATGTCAATTTTTGCTAATTCAAACAATTTTTTAAATTCCTCTATATTGACACCTTCAAAAACAGGGGTTGCAAATTTAACCCCCCTACTCCAATCTCTAGCATAATCTAAAAGTTCTTCATCGCTTAATTTTTTGATAAATTCTTTTTCATTTACAAGTCTTGGAATAGAGCAAATTTCAAGCATCTTCGCTCTTAATTCTTTAATGAAATCTTTTTGTTTTCTATCAAAGATCTCTTGAATTTGCTCTCCAAGTCTTAATCCAACAAGTCCCAAATGGCTTTCCAAAATTTGACCTATATTCATACGACTTGGAACCCCTAAAGGATTGAGTGCAATATCTACACTTTTTCCATTTGCAAGATAAGGCATATCAACTTCTGGGATTATAGTGGAAACAATGCCTTTATTTCCGTGACGTCCTGCCATTTTATCGCCCACTTTTAACTTTCGTTTTGTAGCGATATAAACTTTGACAAGTTTTACCACTCCACTTGGTAAAATATCATCTTTTTCTAAAATTTCAAGCTTTTCATCGTGTTCAGCTTTTAGTTTTTTCTTTTCATTTTGGAAATGATTTTTCAAATCTTCATATTGTTTTTGAACTTCTTTAGAATAAGCTTTAATAATAGTAGTAAGCGTAAAACGATTGATTTTTTCCAAATCGCTTAAATCAGCTTTTTCGCCTTTTTTATAAGTTTTATCACCGATTTTTTGACTACTGTTTAAAGTTGATTTGGACAATAAAGCACAAACTCTGAGCATTTCTTCTCTATCCATCATCAAAAGTCTATCGTGATGTTCTTTTTCTAAAGACATTTTTTCTTTATCATACGCTTTTAAAGCTCTTTCGTCTTTTTCATAACCTTTTTTAGTAAATATTTTTACATCTACAACTACACCTTCTAATGAAGCAGTAGCATATAAAGACTTATTTACAACATGGCCTGCTTTTTCGCCAAAAATAGCCCTTAAAAGTCTTTCTTCTGGCGTTGGTTTAACCTCACCTTTTGGTGAAACCTTTCCAACCAAAATCATACCCGGTTTGATATGAGTTCCTATTTTTGCAATTCCGCTTTCATCTAAATGCGCAATATCTTCTTCTTTTACATTTGGTATATCTTTAGTGATTTCTTCTATACCATCTTTTAATTCTCTAGCTTCAATTTCTTTTTCATAAATATGAACGCTTGTAAACGTATCTTCGCGAATGATTCTTTCGCTTACTACAATAGCATCCTCATAATTATAACCATTCCAAGGCATAAAAGCAATTAAAGCATTTTTTCCAATAGCCAATTCTCCTTGATCCATAGAAGGACCATCGGCAATAATTTGCCCTGCTTTAACCACTTCTCCCTTTTTAACAATAGGATGTTGAATATAATTTGTATTTTGATTGGTGCGTAAATTTTTCTCCATAATATAGTGATCAATAAAAGGACCTTTTTCATCTTCACCCAAGATAAAAATACTTTTATTATCTACTTTTTCTACTATACCGCCACGCTTAGCCTTAACAGCTTCCCAAGCATCGCGCGCAATAGTGCTCTCCATTCCAGTACCTACTATAGGAGCGCTTGAAGTTAAAAGAGGGACAGCTTGGCGTTGCATGTTAGAACCCATCAAAGCTCTGTTTGCATCATCATGCTCTAAGAAAGGGATTAAAGATGCTGCAACCCCAACAACCATACCTGAGCAAAGGTCGATAAGTTGAACTTCTTCTCTTTTAGCTAAAATAGTTTCTCCATCTTGTCTTGCTTCAACGAATTCTTCGACGATATTGCCTTTAGCATCTACCTTAGTTGATGCAGCTGCGATAAATAAACCTTCTTCTTGTGTAGCGGTTAAATAAACAATTTCATCGGTAACTTTTCCATTTTCAACTTTTTTATAAGGTGCTTCAACAAAACCAAGTTCATTCACTTTAGCATAAGTTGAAAGGGTATTAATCAAACCGATATTTTGCCCCTCTGGGGTTTCTACTGGACAAATTCTACCATAATGAGTAGCATGAACATCCCTAACTTCAAAACCTGCCCTTTCTTTAACAAGCCCCCCTTCACCAAGTGCAGATAAACGACGCTTATGAGTGATCTCACTTAGTGGATTTGTTTGATCCATAAATTGTGAAAGTTGTCCACCTGTGAAAAATTCAATGATGGTTGTAGTGATCATCTTAGGATTAATCAAATCATAAGGCATAACTTTATCAATATCAGAATTTAAAGAAGTAAATTTATCTCGGATAGCTTTTTGCATTTTTGCCAATCCTAAATGAAGTTCATTGGCCAAAAGTTCACCTATAGATCTGATACGACGGTTTCCTAAATGATCTCTATCATCAATATGACCTTTGCCATTCTTAACCTTAATCAAATACTTTGCAGTTTTAATAATATCTTCATTGGTTAAAACAGTTACATATTCAGGGACATCAAGACCTAATTTATGATTCATTTTCATACGACCAACTTTGGTTAAATCGTATCTTTCTGGATTGAAAAATAGATCATTAACAAAAGTTTTTGCCGCATCTTTAACTACTGGTTCACCAGGTCTCATAACTTTATAAATTCTTATTGCAGCTAGATCATTTTCATCTTCAATATTTTCAGTTTGTTTTAATAATTTTAAAGTTTCATTATCTTGTATAAATGAGTTGATAATAGCAGTATCTACACCATTAGCTAAATCATTTGCAATTTCAAAACTTTTTTGCTCTTTAATTTTTGCAAGTTTGCTTTCATCAATAAGCGTTAGAGAATCAAAAAGCATTTCGCCGCTATTTTTATCAAAAATAGGATTTGCTAAATAACGATTTAATAAAACTTCTATTGGATATTCTATCCATTTCAATCCATCTTTAATCAATTGCTCGGCTTTTTTCTTCGTCAATCTTTTTCCCGCTTGGTGGACAACCTTACCTTTCTCATCCTTGATATCATATTCTATTCTATCCATAAAATCGCTAGGATTAAATTCAGTCAAAAATTTATCCTTTTTAACATGGATTGTTTGAATAGGATAAAATAACTTTATAATATCCTGCTTTTTATATCCTAATGCCCTAAAAAGCATAGTTATGGGTACTTTTCTTCTTTTGTTAATTCTCACATAAAGCACATCTTTAGCATCATATTCAAAATACAACCAAGAACCACGATCAGGAATAATTTGTGCTGTATAAACAAGCTTATTAGCTACTGTTGAGCTTTCCTCCTCTTTAAAAATTACACCAGGACTTCTATGAAGCTGATTAACAACTACTCTTTCTACACCATTAATAATAAAAGATACACGATCTGTCATTAATGGAATTTCTCTGATATAAATTTCTTGTTCTTTGATATCTTTTATACCAACTTTCTCACCTGTCTTTTCATCTCTTTCATGTAAAGTAAGACGGATTTTCATTTTTAAATTTACAGAGTAAGTTAAACCTCTTTCCATACATTCGCGAATAGTATATTTTGGTTTGCCTATTTCACTATTTACATATTCTAGACTCAATCTATTTTGCGGATCATGTATTGGAAAAATTGATTTAAAAACTTTTTCTATACCACTTTCACCATTATTAAAATTTAAAAAATAATCAAAACTAGCTTTTTGTAATTGTAAAAGATTTGGAATTTCTATTTGTTTTGAAATATTGGAGAAATCTACTCTTAAACGATTTCTTAATTTATTATCTAACATTTGCATATACCTCATGGTAAATTTTGTAAATTTAAAAAAGAAGACCTAAAAACTAGGTAAAAACAAAAAAAGAAGACTTGTAAAAACAAATCTTCTTAAACTAAATCCAATTTAAAAAATTAAATTATTTAAGTTCTACTTTAGCACCAGCTTCTTCAAGTTGTTTTTTAGCTTCTTCTGCCTCAGCTTTAGCTACACCTTCTTTTAAAGTTGAAGGAGTTTGCTCTACAGCATCTTTAGCTTCTTTAAGTCCAAGACCAGTTAAAGCTCTAACAATTTTAATTACTTCGATTTTTTTAGCACCACCGTCAGTTAAAACAATATCGAATTCTGTTTTTTCCTCAGCAGCTGCTGCACCGCCACCTGCTGCTGCACCGCCAGCTACCATTACCGGAGCAGCTGATACACCAAATTTTTCTTCGAATTCTTTTACAAGCTCAGAAAGCTCAAGAACACTTAAATTTGAAATATATTCTAATACATCTTCTTTTGAAATTGCCATTTTAAATCCTTTTTATTCAGTTTCTTTTTTATTTTTTAGCGCATTTAAACCAATAGTAAAGTTGGCAATTGGCGCTTTCCAAACTTGCAAAAGCATAGCAAGCAACTCATTACGTGAAGGCATTTTAGCTAAGGCTTTAACCTTAGCAACGTCTGCAACTTCACCATCAACAAAAGCAGTTTTAATTTGAAATTTTTCATTGTTTTCTTCAAATTTAGCAGCTACTTTTGAAACACTAAGTTGATCTTCTCCCCAAAGATAAATATTAGTATCTTTAAGAACTAGACCTATTTTTCCGGAATTGTTAAGAGCAATGTTAGCCAAAGTATTTTTAATAATTTGAACTTTTACATTATTTTCTCTTGCATTATTTCTAAGTTCTTCTAATTTCTTAGTAGATAAGCCTTTATAATCACAAACTATAATAGCTTCACTAGCTTTGAAATTTTCTTCGAGCTTAACAATAACTTCAACTTTTTCGCTTCTAGTCACATTTTCTCCTTTCCGATTGAGATTTCAAGTAGAGAGGAAATTTTCCAATTAAGCTTACGCCTCGACTATCTTCAATCTAAAATAAACATTTCAAAAAATTAACATTTTCTCAAATGTTTATTTCAAGAAAAATAAAGAGTTTTTTACAACTCTTTATTTCATATCAAGTAATTCTTGAACTTCAAGTTTTACTGATGGACTCATAGTTAAAGATAAAGCAGCGCTTTTAATATATCTACCTTTTGCTGCAGCTGGTTTATGTTTGTTAATAGCTTTTATAAAAGTTGAGACATTATCCCATAATTGCTCTTTAGAAAAACTTACTTTTCCAAGTCCTGCATGAATATTTCCTTGTTTATCAACTCTAAAATTTACCTGTCCACTTTTAGCATTATTTACAGCTTGCGCAACGTCCATAGTTACTGTTCCGGTTTTTGGATTTGGCATTAAACCTTTAGGACCTAAAATTCTACCTACTTTACCTACCAAGCCCATTAAATTTGGAGTCGCAATCAATACGTCAAAATTCATATTTCCTTTTTGAATTTCCTCAACTAAATCATCGCTTCCAACAATATCTGCTCCAGCATTTTTGGCTTCATCTGCTTTAGCATCTTTTGCAATAACAGCTACACGAACTTTTTTACCTGTTCCAGCAGGAAGTACAACAGATCCTCTTACCATTTGATCAGCGTGTCTTGGATCAACATTTAATTTTAAAGCGATTTCAACAGTTTCATCAAATTTTGCTGATTTTAACTCTTTAACTGTTTCTATTGCCTCATTAACACTGTAAATTTTATTTGTATCCACTTTCTCTAATATTTTTTTTAATCTTTTTACCATTTTAGCCATTTTTATACTCTCCGCATTTTTAAAGTGCTACCGCTTTTTACTTTAAGCGGTCAAAAGGATTAATCAACGATCTCAACACCCATAGAACGAGCTGAACCAGCAATAATTTTTGCTGCTTGATCTCTATCTTTAGTGTTTAAATCTGCAATTTTTTTATCAACAATTTCTAAAACTTGAGCACGAGTTAATTTACCCACTTTATTTTTCAAAGGATTATCTGTGCCTTTAGAAATACCAGCTGCTTTTTTGATTAAATCGGTAGCTGGCGGTTGTTTTGTAATAAAAGTAAAGCTCTTATCTGCATAAACTGTAATCACAACAGGAATATTAAAACCTGCCATATCCTTTGTTCTTTCATTAAAAGCTTTACAAAATTCCATAATATTAACACCTTGCTGACCTAAAGCAGGACCAACTGGTGGTGATGGGTTTGCTTTAGTGGCAGCAATTTGTAATTTAATTTCGCCTACAACTTTCTTAGCCATAACAATTCTCCTTAATAAATTTAAATTATTTTTTCAACTTGAGAATACAAAATCTCCACCGGAGTTGAACGTCCAAAAATAGAAACATTTAATTTTAATAAGCCTCTAACCATATCATATTCTTCTACAATAGCAGTAAAATTCGCAAATGGACCTTCAGTGATTCTTACATTTTCTCCTTCTTCAAAAGAAATTTTTGGTTTAGGAGCTGCGCGATTGTGAACTTTTTCTAAAATTAAATTGATATCTTTTTCTGTTAAAGGGGTTGGTTTTTTTGATTCCCCAATAAAACGTCCTACTTTTGGAAGAGATTGAATTCGATGCCAAAGTTCTGTATTTAAATCAAGATGTGCAAACACGTATCCTGAATACAAACTTCTTTCACTGATTTTTTCTTTTCCATTTTTAAATTCAATAACATCTTCTGTCGGAACGACTATTTCTTTTAGCCTGTCCTCAATACCATTATCTTTGACTAAATTTTCAATAGCTCTTTTTACAGCCATTTCGCTACCGGCATAAGTTTGAATTGCATACCATTTATAAGTATTCATCACTATCTCCTTATACAACCAAAGAAACAACGGACGACATAATCCAATCTACTAATGCCAAAAATACTGAAATAACCGCAACTACTATAAAAACAGTAATATAAGCATTTCGCACCTGTTCTTTTAAAGGAAAAATTACTTTCCTTAGTTCAGCCTTTGATAATTTAAAATAAGTTATTAATTTTTCCATTTATATAAACCTTAATATGGCAGGGCAAGAGGGATTCGAACCCCCAACCTGCGGATTTGGAATCCGATGCTCTACCGTTAGAGCTATTGCCCTAAGAGCTTAACTTTTTAATTTTACTTCTTTGTGAAGTGTATGCTTTTTTAATCTTGGACAATATTTTTTTAATTCTAACTTTTCAGTTGTATTTTTACTATTTTTATAAGTGCTATAATTGATATCACCACACTCTTCGCATTTTAAACCAATCTTAATTCTCATTTTTTTCCCTTAAAATAAAAGTCAAGTATAAAAACTTGACTTTCTTATAATATTTATTTAATTATTTTAGAAACAACACCAGAACCAACTGTTTTGCCACCTTCACGAATGGCAAAACGTGTTCCTTCTTCAAGAGCTACTGGAGCTATCAAGCTTACTGTAATTCTTACGTTTTCACCTGGCATAACCATTTCAACGCCATCTGCTAATTTAATAGAACCTGTAACGTCTGTTGTTCTTACATAGAATTGAGGTCTATAATTGTTAAAAAATGGAGTATGTCTACCACCTTCATCTTTATTTAAAATATAAACTTCAGCTTCAAAATCAGTATGAGGAGTAATTGATTTTGGTTTTGCAAGAACCATTCCACGAATAACTTCTTCTTTCTTAGTACCACGAAGAAGAACACCTACGTTATCTCCAGCTTCACCTTGATCCATTTCTTTTCTAAACATTTCAACACCAGTAACGGTAGTAGTTTGCGTATCTTTAATACCAACAATTTCAATAGTATCACCTACTTTAACCACACCTTTTTCAATTCTTCCAGTAACAACTGTACCACGTCCAGAAATTGAGAAAACATCTTCGATTGGCATTAAGAAATCTTTTTCAGTATCACGAGTTGGAGTTGGAATATAGCTATCAACCGCTGCCATTAGATCCAATACTTTTTTAGACCATTCACCATCTTGACCAGCTTTAGCTTCTTCAAGAGCTTTTAATGCAGAACCAGAAATAATTGGAGTATCATCCCCTGGGAAATCATAAGAACTTAACAATTCTCTAATTTCCATTTCAACCAACTCTAAAAGTTCAGCATCATCGACCATATCTGCTTTATTCATGAAAACAACTATATATGGAACACCAACTTGACGAGAAAGTAGAATATGTTCTCTAGTTTGTGGCATTGGACCATCTGCTGCAGAAACAACAAGAATCGCACCGTCCATTTGCGCAGCACCTGTAATCATGTTTTTAACATAGTCAGCGTGACCTGGACAGTCAACGTGTGCATAGTGACGATTTTCTGTTTCATATTCAATATGAGAAGTAGCAATGGTAATACCACGTTCTTTTTCTTCAGGAGCATTATCAATATTATCATAATCTTTAAGCTCTGCTAAGCCTCTTCTTGAAAGAACAGCAGAAATAGCAGCTGTCAAAGTAGTCTTACCGTGGTCAACGTGACCGATAGTACCTATATTTACGTGTGGCTTATTACGTGAAAATTTTTCTTTAGCCATTTTTTTCCTCCAATATAAAAAATAAATGTAAGCAAAACCAAGTCTATATTTATAATCTTTTCAATAAATAATGGAGCTCATAGCGGGAATTGAACCCGCGACCTCTCCCTTACCAAGGGAGTGCTCTACCTCTGAGCCATACGAGCGCTCAGAAAACCAATATAATACAGACAACTGAAAAAATTATGGGAATACACTGTAGTTATAATAAAAACACAGCTCCCAGTTAAACATTGGAGCGGGAAACGGGACTCGAACCCGCGACCCTCAGCTTGGAAGGCTGATGCTCTAGCCAACTGAGCTACTCCCGCAAAGCATGGTGGTGAGTCGTGGATTCGAACCACGGAAGGCGAAAGCCAGCAGATTTACAGTCTGCCCTCGTTGGCCACTTGAGTAACTCACCATTGTTACCATAAAAATATCTGGTCAAACACTGTTAAAAAATAAAATGGAGCTGGTTAAGGGACTTGAACCCCCGACCTGCTGCTTACAAGGCAGCTGCTCTACCAACTGAGCTAAACCAGCAAATCTTAAAATTCTAATTAAATATAGAACTAAAATTTTAAAAGACGAATTATATATTAAAAAAAACATTTTGTCAAGAAAATATTTATTAATTTAACCAGATATTCTCTAAAAAAGAATATTATCATAAAATTATTTATGATAATCAAACAAATTTAAAAATTTTTTCGCCCTTTCGCTTTTAGGATTTTCAAAAAAATCATGCGGATTATTCTCCTCGATCACTTCTCCATTATCCATAAAAACTATCTTATCGGCAACTGCTTTAGCAAAGCCCATTTCATGTGTAACAATTAACATAGTCATACCATCTTTAGCCAAATTTAACATCACTTCTAAAACTTCACGAACAATTTCAGGATCAAGCGCTGCTGTTACCTCATCAAAAAGCATGAGTTCTGGATTCATACAAAGGCTTCTTACTATGGCAATTCTTTGTTTTTGCCCTCCACTTAATTCTCTAGGAAAAGCGTCTAATTTATGAATTAGCCCTACTTTTTCAAGCCATATTTTAGCTTCTTTTAAAACCTCTTCTTTAGATCTTTTTTGTACTTTTAAAGGGCCTAAAAGTATATTGTCTTTAACACTTAAATGTTCAAATAGTTCATAAGATTGAAACACCATGCCTACTTTTTGACGAATCCTTGTCCAATCTTTAAAATTTTTATCGATTTTATCTTGGCCAATTTGTATAGTCCCATCTGCAATTTCTTCCAATCCATTAATACATCTTAAAAAAGTTGATTTTCCACAGCCGCTTGGACCTAAGATCACAACAACTTCTTTTTGTTTTACCTCTAAATTAATATTTTTTAAAACGTGATGAGTTCCATAATATTTTTGCAAATTTGTTACTTTTAAAATACTCATTTTAACTCCATTTTTTTTCTAATTTTCTAGAATATAACGTAATAGGATAACAAATTATAAAAAAAATAAAAAAAATAGAACCATAGATTATAAAAGGAGCCAAATCGTTTTTATTATTAAATTCAATAATTTGCTGCCCTACCTTTACAAGCTCCACGCTACCAATTAAATAAGCAAAAGTTGTGCTTTTTATCATACGAGTAAGCAAATTCATACTTACAGGAGTGAGACGACGAAAGGCTTGTGGAATAATAATATAAAAATACGCTTGAAATTTATTTAAACCTAAACTTTTAGCGCTTTCATATTGGTGTTTAGGAATACTTTGCAATGAAGATCTAACCAAATCCATCATTTCAAAACTTCCCCAAATGCTAAACACAATAATAGCTGAAGCTGTACTGCTTAAATTAACCCCAAGCCATCTTGAAAAACCAAAATATACTATAAAAAGCCAAACTAAAAGAGGCATAATTCTCACAAATTCTAAAATAAAACGGCATAAAATATAAATATAACGATTTTTAAAACTCATTAAAATACCCAAGAAAAGTCCAAAGAAAGATGTAATTATAATACTAATTATGGAAATTTCAAGCGTAACAAATAAACCTTGCCAAAGACGATTTAAAGTATCTAAATTTAATAAATTAAGCATTTGAAAGCCTTTTTTCCACAAAAAATAATATCAAAGAAATCGGTAAAATAATGCATAAATATCCTATAAACAAAAGAAATAGAAGCTCATCTGTTTTATAGGTTAGAGAATTTAGATCTTTCATAGCTGTAACCAAATCAGGCAGGGCTATAATACTCACCACTGAGGTTTCTTTGATAAGAAAAATAATATTTGCACTAATACTTGATATTGAAATGGCAAGTATTTGAGGTAAAATAACATAACGAAAATTTCCCAATTTTGTAAAGCCTAAAGAAAGCCCTGCTTCAAATTGCTGTTTTCTAATAGCCTCAAACCCGGATCTAAAACTCTCAGCCATATAAGATCCACCTAAAAAACTAAGACCGACAATCGCACAAGCAAAAGCTGGACGCAAAGTTTCACCAACACTCAAACAAATCAAATTTAAAGGAGGAATTTTTTCTAGATGAATGCCAAATTTAGGTAAGGCATAATAAAGAAAAAAAAGTTGTATCAATAAAGGAGTGTTTCGAGATAATTCTATATAAATTTTACAAATTTGTTCTATAAATTTAACTCTAAAATAGCTTATTAAAATACAAAATAATCCTATAATTACGGAAAAAACTATACCAAAAAAGCTTAATTTCAAGGTAAGCCAACCAGCTATTGCAAATACGTTTAAATGTTCAATTATAAAATTTAAATCCATATTTTTTTATCCTTAATTTTACCAAACTTCATCCAAGAGTGCTTTTTTATTTATAATTTCAATTTTACCTCTTTTTGTGTCAATTAGTTTAGCCAGCTTTAATTCTTTTAATATTCTAGATAAAGACTGCACTCTTACGTTTAAATCTATCGCTATTTGTTTTTGGAGAATTGTATCTAATTTTTTTTCATTTTCCAAAATATATTTTAGCAATTTTGTTTTTAAATCTAAAGAATTTTGCAATATCTTTTTTTCCAAAATTTTTATCTTATTTAATAAAGAACTAATCAGTATTAAGTTAAATTCATTATTATTACACAAATTTTCAAACTCAATAAAATTAATTTCTAATATTTTACTCTCTTCCTCACAAATAGCATTCGCTGGATAATTTAGTCTTTTAAAAGCTGGCATTTCTGCAATAAAATCAAAAGGTTTAAAATAATGCAAAGTAATTTCTTTTTCACCTTTAGCACATTTATAAACCCGTATTTTTCCCTGCAATAAAATAAAAAAATTTTTTGCCAATTCTCCTTCATAAAATAAAATATTATTTTTTTGCATTTTTCTTGTTTTTCCTATTTTATATAAATATTTTAATAAATTTTTATTCTTCATTTTTAACCTATGTTAAATAAAATTCTCCTATTTTTTGTTATATTAATCTTATAAAATTAATATCGGAGAAAATCAATCATGAAATCAAATACTATTACCCAAGAAAATATAAAAATACTTATGGAAATATTTTACGAAAAAATAAGAAAAGATGAAAAATTGGGATCTATTTTTAACAATGCCATAGGAACAAGTGACAAACAATGGGAAGAACATAAAATAAAAATAGGAAATTTTTGGTCAGGTATTCTTTTGGGCAAGGGTGATTACAATGGGCAACCTTTAAAAAAACATCTCGAATTACCTTCTTTTCCTGAAGAATTTTTTGAAATTTGGTTAAAACTTTTTGAAGAAAGCTTGGATAAAATTTATAATGAGGAAATGAAAAATGTGATTTTACAACGAGCGCAGATGATAGCCTCTCATTTTAAAAATATGCTTTATCGATATAAAGCGTCTCATTGATCAGTGTCATTAAAAAATTAAATTTTTATTTTCTTTAAATCTTCTTTTGCTTGTTTTAAAATCTCTTCATCTTTAGAAAAATCAAAAAATTTAAATTCATTTCCATGCTGAAAAAAACCATCAAGCAAATCTCCACTCAAGCGATTTTTAAGATCAAGTTCTGCGATTTTAAAACCATCTAAAGTGTTTGCAAATTCTTTTAAACGCATAGGAATTTCTTTAAGTTTTGTATAGAGATAACAACTACTTTTAAGTCCTACTCTTCCAACCCTTCCTCTAAGTTGATGCAAGGTGGCAAGTCCTAAACGCTCTGCTCCAACTATTACAATAGTGCTTAATCTTGGCAAAGAAATTCCAACTTCTACGACGGTGGTACTTAATAAAATATTTCCTTCATCGCGAAAACGCTTTAAAATTTCATCCTTTTGCTTATCTTTTCCGTGAGTTACAAAAACTTTTTCATAATGACTTTGCCAGTATTCACTAGCTTGCTCTAAAGAAAGATAAGGAATTTTATCGCTTGGATTAACCAAAGGATAAATAATAATAATTTGATGATTTTGCGCAATTTCTTCTTTTATCTTTTCATTTAATTTTGAAAAATCTTCATTTTGTATGCAAAAAGTAGAAATATCTTTTTTAAAAGGCATTTGTTTAACAAAGCTAAATTGTAAAAATTCTGATTGTATCATGCTTAAAGTTCTTGGAATAGGTGTTGCTGAAAATTGTATGAAATGTGGCGCAAAATCTTTTTTGTTTAAAGCGTAAATTTTTTGTCTTTGAGCAGAACCAAAACGATGTTGCTCATCAATCATCACTAAAACAGCCTCATGATTTTTTAAATGTATTAAAGCGTGAGTGCCTATAATCAGATTAGCACTCTGTAATTTTTGCGCTAAATCTTTTTCTTTTTTACCTCCTTTAATAAACAAAATATTTATAAAATCAGGTAAAAGTTTTTTTGCTTCCTCATAAAGCTGATTCGCAAGTATGCTAGTTGGCGCCATTAAAATAGCTTGTTTTGGATAAACCATTAAAGCAGCTCCTAATAAAATCAAGGTTTTTCCGCATCCAACATCACCCATAATAACCCGTCTTTTAGCCTCTCTTGAATTTAGATCTTGCTCTATATCCTTTAAAGCTTTAATTTGATCTTGAGTGGGTGAAAAAGGAAGACCATCAAGCCAATTGTCAATATTCAAAACATTAATTTTATAAGATTTATAACTAGTTTTTTTTGCCCTTAACCGTCTTAAAAAATTAAAAATTTCAATATATTTTAAATCATTTAGAAAAAATCCCAAATTTTGAAACATCGCAAAACTTTTTTCATCATAAGCATGCAAATTTAAAAGAAAATTGATGTATTTATCATCTATTTCGCTTTCTTTTAAATTTTCAAAAGTAAGATACTTTGCCATGAATTCTTGAATTTTCAAATCCCTTATGCCTGCAATTTGGTATTTTGGAATAAAACCTTGAAAAGAATTTAAAATTTTAGGATTATTGAATTGCCAAAAATTATTAAAAAGAGTGAGTTTGGCATTAAAAATGACTTCTTTTCCTGTTTTTAAAATTTTATGATGCCAAGGTCTTGGATGAAAAAAAACAAAAGAAATATTTTTATTCCACTCTTTGCAAAATCCTGTGCCAAAAAGTTGATTTTTATTGTAATTTACGTTTTTTAAAATAATTTTTTGAGTGCAAATTTCATTTTCTTTAGGGAATTTGCTTGAATTTAAATTTTCAATCTTTTTAGGTAAAATAAGCGCCAAATCAATAGCGCTTTTTATTTTTAACTTTTTAAAAAGTTCAAAATCGTTTTCTTTAATTTTCATTTTGAATACTAGCAAAACTCATATTTAATATCTCTTTATGCTGTTTGATATAAGCATCGATTTCTTCAAGTTTTACCTTTTGTATCAAATTTAATTCTTTTTTATAATATCCCTGCTCTAACCCTTGATAATACTCATTAAAAGCTATAGCTAAACGCTTAGAAAGACTTTCATAACGCAAAGGAGAAGAACTTATGATGAAATTTTTAGCTTGAAGAAGTTCGTTTTCATTGATACCATGTTGTAAAAAATCTTTAAAGAGTTCTTTGATAATTTTTTTTGCTTGTGCAGCACTTTCATTCTTGGTTTGCAAATATCCAAAAATTCTAGAAAAAGATAATTTAACATCTAACATAGCATAAGCTGAATAAGCCAAACCTCTTTTTACGCGAATTTCTTCCATAATTCTTGAGCCAAATCCACCTTGACCCAAAACAAATAAAGCAATTTTAGCTAGATGAATATCTTTATCATCGAGGTTTAAATACAATGGAGTGGCAAAATAAATATAAGCTTGCTCGCTTTCTTTTCGGATTAAAATTTTATCTTTATTTTTTTTACAAAGCTCATATTTTTTGTTTTTATTTATTTCTCCTTTATGAAGCTTTTCAAACAAATCATTTAAAAAATCTTTCGCCTCTTTTTCTTCAATATCTCCACCTATAACACATACTAAATTACTTAAATGAATATTCTTTTTGTGGTAGCGATGTAATGATTCTAAAGTGATTTTTTCTATACTTTTTTCATCTCCATCATTAGGGCTTTGAAATTCTGAATATTCAAAAACTTCAGCATTGAGTAAATTTTTTGCCAAATAATCAAAATCGCTTTTTTTACTTGCTAATTCTCCCAAAACATTAATTTTTATTTTTTTTAAAATTTTTTCTTCTATTCTAGGATTTAACAATAATCGTTCAATTTGATGCATTGCAAATTTAAAATGTTCTTTCAAGCAAGAAAGATTGATTTCTAAACTCTCAAAACCACTGTTTGCTTCTAGGCTAATAGCTCTAAATTCCAACTCTTTAAAAAATTGATCATCAACGCCTTCGTTTAAAATACGAGAAAACATTTTTGCAAGTCCGGCAATTTCATCATAACTTCGCCCACAATTTTGAAAAACAAGCTTTAAAACAACGATGGGTAAATCTTGATTTTTTTCAAAGATAAAAGGAATTTTTACCCCTTTGCTTTCTAAATATTGCATTAAAATTTCTCCAAAATTTCATAAGCTGTGTTACGTTTTGCAGGATTTTCACCTAAACTTCTAATTAATCTTATCATTTCATCTTGATTCATTCTATAACTTGCACCCGCAGCACTCACTACATTTTCTTCCATCATAGTCGAACCTAAATCATTAGCGCCAAACTTTAAAGCGAGTTGACCTATTAAAGAACCTTGAGTCACCCAAGAACTTTGTAAATTTTTAAAATTATCCAAATAAAGCCTTGAAAGCGCTAAGAGCCTAAGATATTTGTTAGAACTTTGTTTCATTATTTCAGGATGTTTTTGAATTAAAAGAGTATTTTCGCTTTGAAAACTCCACAAAATAAAAGCCCTAAATCCTCCAGTTTCATCTTGAAGTGCTCTTAAATGCTCTAAATGATCTATAATTTCTTCATCATTTTCAACCGTTCCAAACATCATAGTAGCGGTACTTTTCATCCCAATTTTATGAGCTTGACGATGCACATCCAACCAAGTTTTAGTATCGCATTTATTTGGCGCTATTATATCGCGCACTCGATCACTTAAAACCTCAGCCCCTGCACCAGGTATAGAAAATAAACCTTTTTGCTGCAATCTTTGCAACACTTCTGCTATGGAAATTTTAGACGCTTTGGCAATATAAGCAATTTCAACTGCAGAAAAACCATGTATAGTAATATTTGGATAATGCTCTTTAATCCAAGAAACAAGTTCTTCATACCATTCGATTTTAAGTTTTGGATGTACTCCACCTTGAAAAAGAATTTGAGTTCCACCTATGGCCTCTAATTCTTCTATTTTTTTACCAATTTCTTCAAAGCTTAAAATATAAGCGTCATCTTCTTTGTGATGACGATAAAACGCACAAAAAGAACAATCAATACAACAAACATTAGTATAATTTATATTTCTATCAACTACAAAGGTAGTAATTTTTTCAGGATGAAGTTCTATTTTTTTTTGATAAGCCATTTCTCCAAGCTCAACCAAACTCGCATTTTTCAATAAATCTAAAGCTTCTGTTTTATTTAATCTTTTCAAAATATTTGTCCTTAATGCATTAAAATTTTTAAAATATTATAGCATTTAAAATATAAATTGTGCTATAGTTTCATTTATGAATTACTTTGATTTACTGAAAAACAATAAGACAATTAGAATTCTGGCTTCGGTTCAATTTATAGTTTATTTTGGTGCTTGGTTTTCGCAAACAGGCGTTTTTACCTTGCTTGTTAACCTTAATGCTCCTACTTGGGCAACCTCAACAAGTGCTATGCTCGCCTTTCTACCTGGAGTTTTGCTTGCCCCTATTAATGGGGTTATAGTTGAGAGAAATAAACCTAAAAAGCTTTTATTGAGCATGATAAGTATTGAATTTATTTCTATTTTTTGTCTTACTTTTGTAACAAACCTTAGCATGCTCTGGCTTTTATTTATTCTAATCTTTATTAGATTGTGTGTTGCCTCTATTTATTTTCAAACCGAAATGAGTCTTCTTGCTAAAATTCTAAACACGCAAGAATTAAAACTTGCTAATGAAATGCATAGTGTTATTTGGGCAGTTTCTTATACAGCTGGGATGGCAAGTGCTGGAATTTTCATTTATTTCTTTGGAATAAAAACCGCCTTTTTATTTGACTGTTTTCTTATTATGAGTGGCTTTTTAATTTTAACAAGACTTGATATTCCCAAAATTAAGCAAAAAAATCAAGATAATTTCTCTTTGATGATTAAAGAGGGGTTTAATTACATTTTAAAAAATAAAATCATACTTCATCTTATATTGCTTCATGCTTTTATAGGACTAACGGCTTATGAAACTTTAGTAGCTTTGCTCGCTCAACATCAATACCAAGAATCTTTATCCACTATTAAAGATTTTTTTTTCGCCAATAAAGAAGTTTTATCCGCTGCTTTGGTGATTGGCTTTTTAAATGCCGTGCGCGCTTGTTCTTTGGCATTAGGGCCTGTAATTTTAAGCAAATTTATCAACAATAAAACCTTATTTTATCTATATTTAGGACAGGCATTTGGGATTATATTATGGGCTTTAACTCAATTTAATTTTTATATCTCTTTTTTAGGGCTAATTGCTGCAGGTTTTTTCACTTCTTCGCTTTGGGCTTATACCTATACCATGATACAAAAAAACTGCGATAAGGTTTATTATGGAAGGGTGATTGCCTATACTGATATGGTTTATCTTAGCTTTAGTGCTATTATTTCTCAACTGATGGGATTTTTATTTGAATTAAATTTAAGTTTAAGAATGATCACTTTTCTTCTTGGAACTTTATTTATTTTTGCGGCTTTTTATTGGAAGTGGTTTGAAAAAAAATATCTGTAAATTTTAAAAATTTACAGATAAGCTTTAAATTTTAAATAAATCTTGCAAATTTTTTAAGGCTTCTTCATTGCTTAAAGAATGACTAGACTGGCCATTTTTTAATTCACAAAGCTCAATTTCATAACCACTTAACATACTTGCAAGGCGTATATTAATGCCACTTTTTCCTATAGCTTTACTTTTTTGCTCACTATTTAAACTTACAATAGCTTTTTTGTCTTCAATTTTAACAGAATTAACTATAGCGGGCGCTAAGGTTCTTGCAATTAAAATTTCAGGCTCGTTGCTAAATTCAATACAGTCAATATTTTCATTGTACAATTCTTTACTCACAGCATTGATTCTAACCCCCTTAACTCCAACTGTAGCTCCAACTGCATCTATATTAATTCCATTGGATTTGAGTATAACTTTTGCCCTTTCTCCTGGGATTCTCGCACATCCAATAATATTAACATATCCATCTTTAATTTCTGGGACTTCAGCCTCTAATAAGCATTCCAAAAACTTGGGGCTCGTTCGGCTTAACTCCATCTTAATACCCTTGTCAGTATAAACACGCTTTATCACTGCTTTTACAACATCCCCTACCTTAAATTTTTCACCTTTAATACGATTTTTTCTTGGTAAAAAAGCTCTTAATTCATCTATTTCTATAAAAGTATTTTCATCATTATCAATACGAACAACATTACCAAATACTATTTTACCAATCTTATTTTTATACTTTTCGAAAATAGTTTGTTCTAACAGTTTTTGGATATGATATTCCAATTCTTTATGTAATATATTAACCGCTGTTCTTCCTAAATTTTCCAAAGAACACTCATAAGTAAGCTCATCTCCAATTTCAACATCAGGAGCTTCAGCTTTTGCCTTGCTAAGAGCAATAAAACTTTCTTGATTTTCCTCAGATCTTGGATCATTATCCGCCACAACAGTAATTTTTTGATAAAGATTTAATTTCTTTCCATCCACAAAAAAATCATATTCTTGACCATAAATTCTTTTAGCGGTATTTATTAAAGCTAAAATAACCCTTTCTTTAACACTTTCTAGCTCTAAATTTTTTTCATTCGCGATGCTTTCTATGATATCTGCGATTTTTTCCATTATTATTAATACCTTAATTTTGGGATTTTAAATTCAAAAAGTAGATTAAAAGTATACCTTTAATAAGTTTAATTAAAAGTAAAATTTGATAAAATCGTAAATTTAAAAGATGCTTTAAGGATATAACATGGATTTAAAATTAGCAAGAAATTTAATTGACGAAAAACCAAAAAATATAAGCCTTGGCAAGATTGAAGAGGCTATAGTAAAGGATGGACAAAAGTTTTTCTATTTTGACAAGGAAAATTCTCACAAAGATCTTATTGCTCTAGTAGAGTATTTTGAAAAAAAAGGCTTAAGTGTTTATCATAGAACTATTAAATATGGTTTAGATGATAATGATTTTATGTATGAGGTGCATATTCTTTGAGCGCCAAAAAACTTTTTATTCAAACTTTAGGTTGTGCGATGAATGTCAGAGATTCTGAACATATAATCGCAGAACTTACACAAAAAGAAAATTATTCTATTACTCAAGATATCAAAGAAGCAGACTTGATACTTATTAACACTTGCTCTGTTCGAGAAAAACCAGTTCATAAGCTTTTTTCTGAAGTGGGTGGATTTGAAAAAGTCAAAAAGAAAGACGCTAAAATAGGAGTGTGTGGTTGCACTGCTTCACATTTGGGTGGTGAAATTTTTCGTCGCGCTCCTTATGTTGATTTTGTTTTAGGTGCTAGAAATATTTCTAAAATTACTCAAGCTATCAATACTCCAAAATTTATTAGCGTTGATATCGATTATGATGAAAGCGAATTTGCTTTTGCTGATTTTAGAAACAGTATTTATAAATCTTATATTAATATCTCCATAGGATGCGATAAACATTGTACTTATTGTATAGTTCCTCATACTCGAGGCGATGAAATTTCTATACCTTTTGATATTATACACAATGAAGCAATCAAAGCTGTACAAAAAGGAGCAAAAGAAATTTTCCTACTTGGACAAAATGTTAATAATTATGGTAAAAGATTTAGAAACGATCATAAAAAAATGGATTTTTCAGATCTACTTGAAGAACTTAGCACTATAGAAGGTTTAGAGCGTATTCGTTTTACTAGCCCTCATCCTTTACATATGGATGATAAATTTTTAGAAGTTTTTGCAAAAAATCCTAAAATTTGTAAATCTATGCACATGCCTTTACAAAGTGGCTCAACTGAGATCTTAAAAGCAATGAAACGCGGCTATACAAAAGAATGGTATCTTGATAGAGCCTTAAAACTTAGAGAATTATGTCCAAATGTTAGCATTTCTACAGATATTATCGTCGCATTTCCTGGAGAAAGCGAAAAGGATTTTGAAGATACTATGGATGTTTTGGAAAAAATTCGATTTGAACAAATGTTTTCTTTTAAATACTCAAAACGTCCTTTAACCAAAGCAGCCACTATGCCAAATCAAATTGATCCTGAAGTAGCATCTCAAAGACTTTCTATTTTGCAAAATCGCCATAATGAAATTTTAGATGAAATTGTTGAAAAACAAAACAATAAAGAATTTGAAGTTTTATTTGAAGAATTAAGACCTAATCATTCAGTAGCAGGAAGAACGAATAACAATTTCTTAGTCCAAGTTGAACATAGTGAAGAGCTTTTGGGGCAAATCAAAAAAGTAAAAATCACAGATGCAAAGCGTATGGTTTTATATGGGGAACTCGTTTAAAACCGTATTAACAACTTATCTAATATTTATTTTACAATGGCTGATTTTCTTAAGTTGTAAAAAAATCTATAAAGGAAATAAAGTTGATAAAGCACCTTATGTTATACTTTTTTGGCATGGACGCTTGGCTTTAATGCCCTTTGTTTTTAGACATTTTAGGCAAAAAAATAAAAAAGCCTATGTTATGATTTCTCATCATAGAGATGGAGAAATGATCGCTAGAATTATCAAATTATTTCATCTAAATACTATTAGAGGAAGCACCTCAAGAGGTGCCAGTACAGCTTTAAGATCTGCTTTTAAAGTTTTAGATGAAAAAGACGATATTGTTATTACTCCAGATGGACCACGTGGTCCTTATCGTAGTATTGCAGATGGAGCTGTATTGCTTGCTCAGAAAAAAAATGTTAAAATAAGATTATTAAATTATGAAGCGAAGCATTTTTGGGAATTTAAAAGTTGGGATAAAATGATTCTCCCTAAGCCATTTACAACATTGGTTTATCGATTAAGTGAGCCTTTGGATATTTCAAATTTAGATAAAGAAGAAGCTAAAAAAAAAATATTAGCTTGTTTTAAAAATATTGAAGAATTAGACAGTTTTAAGGAATAGAATGTTATTTTTGCTTAAAAAAATCCTACCTCAAATTTTTATTGGCATCATTTTAGAAGATAAAAAAAATATCCTTAAAGCAGCAATATATAGAAATAAAAAATTAATAAGCAGCAGTGAAAAAAGCTTTGAAAAAAGCGAAGACTTGCTAGAATATGTTAAAACCTTGAGTAAGAAATTCTTATTTTTCCATACTGCACTTTTTTTAAATGCCAAAGAGCAAGGTCTTATACCTAGCACAAAAAATGAAGACTTGGAAAAATTTAATGTAGGCAAGATAAGTTTAAAATTTATAACTCTTAACAATGCTTTAACCTATACGGCAACCGAACATGTGGAATATTTTCATGAACTTTTTGAAGATTATAATGGATTAGATTTTTTATATTCTCCTTTTGCTTTGCTTTATTTTAATATTTCAAAACAAAATAAAAATGACGATAAAATAACTCTGTATGCTTATCAATGTAGACAAATGCTAACAATCATGGTTTGTAAAAATCATCAAATTTTATATGGAGAATTGATTTTTTTAGATCAAGAGTCTGAAAACAATGAAGCATTAAACGAAGAATTAGATGAAGATATTTTCAATAATGAATTAAATTTTGAAAACTTAGATGAAAATTTTGAAGATTTATCACAGGAAAAAAATGGTTCAGAAGAGGAAGGATTTTTAAATTTTGATAATCTAAGTCAATTTAATAATGATATAGAAATCGCACATTGTATTATTTCCAGTATTGAAAAATTCTATAATGACGAAAAATATTCTGGCAATTTTATCAACAATATACATGTATTAAGCGAACAAGAGCTAAGTATAGAAGCGACTGAATTTTTGGAAAATGAAACTTTTTTAGAAATCACTACTCAACAAATAAATACTTTTGATCTTATGTTTGAGCTTATGCGCAAGGAAATTCAATGACTTACAGTTTTATAAAGCCTAGAAAAAAACCTATTTTAACCTTATTTATTAAAATTTGGGCTGCTCTTTTTATTTTTGGAATTGTCTTTATTTTTTTTATGTATTTTTTATATCTAATAAAAATTGCATTTGTTTCTCATTCTATCAAAAAACAAAAAGAAGAAGTTGTTAAAATGCAAAAAGAAATCAAAGATAATGAAAATTTATACCAAATTCTTTTAAACAAGAGTAAAATTGCTAACAATATCAAAGATCAAAATGAAATCACAAAAAAAAGCTTAAAAAATCTTTTTGACATCGTTGTACAAACCAGATCCATAACACTTGAAAGTGTAGATCAAGAAAAAGACTCCTTGCAACTGATCGGAGTAACACCAACCATGGAAATGTTTAGCCTTCTTTTAGAAACTCCTTTAAAAAGTATTTTTGATCAAAGCGATACCACATATTATCGCTTAAGCAATGGATGGTATCGTTTTGTCAGTATAAGCAAAAAAAATACTGGAGGTTGCTGTGATGAAAGATAAAAGCCTCGAAGAACTCAATATAGTAAGAATTCTCATTCTTGCCTTAAGTTTTATTAGTGTATGCACGGCTTTAATTTTGTTTTTATTATTGCCAGTATTGAAAGATTATGAACAAATTAATTTAAGAGAAAATTCTCAAATTGGAACGGTTAATTCTTTTAAAATTGATTTAAAAGCTAGTGAAGATAAAATTACACAATTAAAACATAATAATAAAAAAAATTTAGATCAATTTCAACAAAAATTCGA
Organism: Campylobacter sp. W0014; assembly: GCF_020135975.1. NCBI lineage: Bacteria > Pseudomonadati > Campylobacterota > Epsilonproteobacteria > Campylobacterales > Campylobacteraceae > Campylobacter > Campylobacter sp. W0014. Next base: position 113,597 of record NZ_JACHTR010000001.1, read on the forward strand.
TGAAAAAAAACTCGATGAATTTCTAAAATATTATTTTAAAAATATCAAAATAACAAACATAAAGATACAAACTCCACAAGAATATTTACATAAAGAATTAAAAATTGAAGCCTTAATGAATAATCCTAAAAATTTTTACAATTTTATCAATGCTTTAAAAAATTATGATAATTTAATTAAAGTTAGTTATCCTATTCAACTAAAAGCAATACCAAAAGGCATTGCTATAAATTTTTCTGTGGAAATTTACTCAGATTAAATTAACATCTTGAGGTTTGATTTATTGTATTCATCGCGCACATTTTTCCACACATAGAGCAAGAATTTAAATCATCCGAACGACGTTCATTAAGCATCTTTTTAGCCTTTTCCTTATCAATAGCAAGTTTAAACATTTTTTTCTAATCCATATCTTATCTTGCTTTACCCATATCATCATCTCTTATTCTTTCTTTCAAAACGCCTAAATTAACATTTACTTTAGCGTGAAGTCTAAATCCTACACTATTAACGATCAAGACTTTTATGATTGATATTAGCAGATATAATAATTTTGTCACAAGCAATATTTTCGAATAAAAATCTTGAGTTACTTGCCCTTTTTAGGTGACAATTTACATTTTTTGATGAAAATACCTTCTTTGATATAAAACATTTGAGTTTCTATGTTTTATCCTTAAAAATTTTTTGGATAAATTAAATTGTAAAACATTTAATAATAAAATCTTCTCGACACTGGTATTATCAAGATCTAATTTAGCCTAAGCTTTTAGCTTACTCTCAGCTTGTTTCGCAAGCTCTTGTCATTTATCGTATTATATCGCAATTTTAGGTTGGGTGCGAGAAGTTTTAATAAATTTTATTAACTCTTCTGTAGTTTGAATATGGTAAGGGAGTCTTGATAGGCAATATTTAAAAATTTCAGCCGCTGCTAAAGCATCGTTTAAAGCTCTATGATGGACGCTTTCTATCCCTAATAATTCTTTCAAAACATCAAGTTTATATTTAGGACTTTGTATGCAACATTGCGCAAATTCTATAGTGCAAATATAGCGATTAAGTAAAATTCCCAGACCACATTCATGTAAAGCTTTGGAAATAAAACCATAATCAAAGCGAACATTATGTGCAACAAAAATACCGTCCTTTAAAAAAAGTTTAAAATCTCTTAAAACTTGTTTCAAATTCGGAGCATTTTCAACCATATCAAAACTAATCCCTGTTAATTCAGTAATATTTTCCGGTATTTGATCGACTCTTATTAGAGTATTAAAGCGATCTAACTCTTTGGAATTTTTAATTTTAACAGCTCCAATTTCTAAAATTTGCCCATGCTTAATACCACCGGTACTTTCTATATCTACTATGCAAAAAGTCTCTTCTTTGATTTTTGTAGTGCGCGTTTTTAAACTTAAAAAATTATCATGATTTAAATAAAAACCTAAACCCAAAAGTTCAAAAGTTTCTAAATCAAATTGATAATCTTGAAGTTCATCAACTTTGCAAAATTGTTTAATCACCCATTCATAAGGTTTGCTTTGTTTACTCAAAACAGAAATGATTTGCTCAACTTGTTGAGAACTCAAAATTCTAACTTTAATGATGAAATAGAAGTTTTATAATCATTAGAAGAAAAGATATAACTTCCAGCAACCAAAATATCTGCTCCTGCTTGCTCCAACTCGCTTGCATTTAAACCATTGATACCACCATCAACCTCAATAAAAACCTTAGCATTTTTACAATCAATTAATTCTCTTAATGTTTTAATTTTTTCATAGGTAAAATTTAAAAAACTTTGCCCACCAAATCCAGGATTCACACTCATTAAAAGAATCATATCTACAAAATCAATCATATGTTTAATAGAATCTACAGGTGTATGAGGATTTAAAACTATAGCTGGATGAATTCCACAAGATCTTATATACTCACACATTCTTATAGGATGCTTTTCTATTTCCATATGAAAAGAGATAAATTTAGGCTTTAATGGAATAAATAAATCTACAAATTTCTTAACATCTTCAACCATCAAATGTACATCTAAAGGAAGATTACTAATGCTAGAAATTTTTTCTATCACGCAAGGTCCAAAAGTAAAATTAGGCACAAAATAACCATCCATCACATCGATATGTAAAAGATCAGCGCCCGCTTCTTCGATGGCTTTAATTTCTTTTTCTAAATTTAGAAAATTAGCAGATAATAAACTTGGAGCAACATACATGATTAAAAAACCTTACTTGCTAAGAATAACTTTTAGAAAAATATTCTATCTATTTATAAATAAAAATAGTATAAATATTTGAATATTTTAAGTTTAAATTTGTTAAAATCCCTATTTAAAAATTTATCCCAAAACGTAAGGAACTAAAATGGCAAGAGTATGTCAAATCACAGGCAAAGGGCCAATGGTAGGCAATAATGTTAGCCATGCTAATAATAAAACAAAAAGACGTTTTTTACCTAATCTTAGAACGGTTCGCATAACCTTAGAAGATGGTACTACTAGAAAAATGAAAATCGCTGCCTCTACTTTAAGAACTTTAAAAAAACAAAATTCTAAATAATACTTTTGAGAATTTATACTCAAAAGTATATAAAAACTTTATCATTATATAGTTATTTTACTAAATAAATTTAACATTATTTTAAGTAAAAATATTAACTTACTTTAGATATAATAAATTTTAACTTCATATACTATAGAGGAGAAATTTATGTTACACGAATATCGCGATCTTATTTCAGAACTTAAGGGTAAAGATGCTCATTTTGACAAATTATTTGAACACCATAATGAGCTTGATAAGCAAATCAAAAATATAGAAGAAAATCAAATTTCAACTCTTAGCAATATTGAAATTTCAACCCTGAAAAAGGAGAAACTTCGCATCAAAGATGAATTGAAAAAATATTTAGAAAATTATAAAAAATAAAGGTAGAGTTATGTTTAGCAAAAAAAACAATAATGAAAATTTTCAAAAGTTAGAAGAAGAAAATAAAAATCTTTCAAATCAGTTTCAAAAAATAAAAGCCGAAAATTTAGAATTGAAAAATAAAATTTCAAATTTAGAACAAGAAGCTTTAGAATCTAAATTAAAAACAGATCTTTTAAATGTTTTACTAAATGGTATTTTAAAAAATATTACCATAGTTCAAAATGATATGCTTGAAAATGTTGATAAAGCCGAAATTATTTCTAATTATTCTAAAACTTCACTCGTGGAAATGGATGAATTAAATCATATTGCCGATTCCATTAATGCTTCATTGAGCAATATTACTGAATCTGCCAATAAAACACGTGATACAGCCGGAACTTTACATCGCAGTGTTGATGAAATTACCAATGTTATTAATCTTATCAAAGATGTATCTGATCAGACTAATCTTTTGGCACTGAATGCAGCTATAGAAGCTGCGCGTGCTGGAGAACATGGACGTGGATTTGCTGTGGTGGCTGATGAAGTTAGAAAACTAGCAGAAAAAACACAAAAAGCAACCACAGAAGTGGAAATGAATATCAATCTTTTAAAACAGAATGCCAATGAAATGTACAGTCAAAGTGAACAAGTGGAAAAAATTTCTCTCGATTCTAGTGCCCATATTGTAAATTTTTCAGAGAAATTTTCTCATCTTGTAACTGAAGCACATGCTACAAATTCAAACGCCGTTAATATTGCTTCTGAAGCATTTATATCTCTTGCCAAATTAGACCATATTGCTTTTAAACTCAATGGATATAGAGAAATCTTTACAAAAAGTGGAAAAAGATTAGCAGATCACACAAGCTGTCGTCTTGGAAAATGGCTAGCAAGTACTGGTAAAGAAAGATTTGGTACTAGTAAAAGCTTTTTGAAAATTGCAGAACCTCATGAAAAGGTACATGAAAATATGAATAGTGCTATTGATATAGCCGCTACAGAAGATGTAAGCTCGAATTTAACCCAACGTAAAATTATAGAAAAATGTCAAACCACTGAAAATGCTTCTTTAAATTTATTTGATATTTTTAAAGAAATGCTTCATGAAAGCACAGAAAAATAATATCCTTACCTTTAAAGGTAAAGATATTTTTTTTCCTTTAAAAACCACAAATAAGAAAAGTCCAATAAAGAATTACAAATAATATTTTGTGAGAATTTTTCATAATCTTCAAGTTTTACAAAAACAACTTCGATCTGCTCTCCATCTATTCCTCCTCCATCAGAAATCTTATCGTTTTCGTTTATAGTCGCAAAATAAAGACTTTGTCTACTTACCCCAGAACCAAAACCTGTATAAAAATCTTTAATTTTCTCAATTTTTTTGGGACAATACCCGATCTCTTCTATACATTCTTCCTTGGCTATTTGCTCCAAGGATAAATTCTTATCTACCAAACCTGAACAAAGTTCAACGGTATAGCCTATTTCTTTATCTAAATAATTTGAATGGTGAATTTGATGATACCAAAGAGGTATTCTAAATTGACGAACGAAGACAAAGCTTTTAAATTCTTGGTGATATAAAAGTATAGAAACGCTATCTTTAACTTCTATAAAATCCCAAGTACAATACTTATCATTACTTTGATAGGAAAAACGTTTGGGTTTAATGTATTCAGAATGATCAAACAATATCTCTTTTAAATTTTTAAATGCCATTAAAAACCTTTGATATAAAAAATATTTTTATAAATAATAACGTGGGTATTTTAAATTAAAATAAAATAGTAAAAAAAATTAAGCCTCTAAAAAAGCTCCGAGTTTAAGTATTTTTTGCATACGATTGGCAACAAGTTCATTTGGATCTATTGTGCTTAATTCATCTAAAGCTTTCTTCGCATAATCAGCAATAGCAATAGCAGCTTTTTCTTTATCTCTATGCGCCCCATTGATAGGTTCTTCTATAACATCATCAATTAAATTTTGTTCTTTTAGATCATCGGCTGTTACTTTCATTGCTTTAGTTGCTAATTCAATTTTACTCGGATCATTCCAAAGAATTGCTGCACAACCTTCAGGAGAAATAACTGAAAAAACAGAATTTTTCATCATAGCAAGTTTATCAGCAACTCCTATAGCCAAAGCTCCACCGCTACCACCTTCTCCAATCACTATGGCTATAGTAGGGATTTTTAAATCGCTAAATTCATAAAGGTTTTTAGCAATAGCTTCGCTTTGACCACGCTCTTCAGCACCGATACCAGGATAAGCACCTGGAGTGTCGATTAAAAATAAAATTGGAATTTGAAATTTTTCTGCAAGTTTAGCAACTCTTAAAGCTTTTCGGTATCCCTCAGGATGTGGCATTCCAAAATTTCTTGCTATTTTATCTTTGGTTCCCCTACCCTTTTGCTCACCAATAACAATAAGTTTTTTATCACCAAGATATCCCATAAAACAAACAATAGCAGGATCATCTCTAAAAGCACGATCCCCGTGAATTTCATGTGCATCTTGTAATATAAGTTCTATATAATCAAGGGCATAAGGACGATCAGGATGACGAGCAAGTTGTAAACGACCATAATCGTTTAAGTTTTTATAAGTTTTTATAATTTCTTTTTCAAGATTTTTTTTTAAAATAGCAATGGCATGAACATCCCCCTTGATTTGCGCATTAGCAATATCTTCATCGAGTTGTTGAATATTTTTTTCAAATTCTAAATATGAAGCCATCTTAATCTACTTTTTTAAATATAACACAACCATTTGTACCACCAAATCCAAAAGAATTACTCATTACTACTTTTAGATCCATTTTTTTAGCAAAATTTGGAACATAATCTAAATCGCACTCTTCATCTTTTACAAGCTGATTTATAGTTGGAGGAACAATCCCGTCTCTTAAGGCCATAATACTTATAACCGCTTCAATTGCTCCAGCGGCTCCTAAACAATGCCCTGTTTGTCCTTTTGTAGAGCTAACCAATGGAATATTATTACCAAAAAGCTCTTTAATGGCAGCAGTTTCATTTTTATCATTAACTGGAGTTGAAGTTCCATGTGCGTTAATATAATCAACCTTAGGATTTCCAGCCATATTTAAAGCTTTTTTCATAGCTCTTAAAGGACCATCTAAAGTTGGAGAAGTGATATGATGTGCATCAGCACTTTCACCAAAACCTACCAATTCCGCATAAATAGTAGCTCCTCGCTTTTTAGCCTCTTCATAATCTTCAAAAATCAAAGCACCTGCACCCTCTCCCATAACAAAACCATCTCTTTCTTTATCAAAAGGTCTTGAGGCACGTTCTGGATCATCATTTCTAGTTGATAAAGCTTTCATGGAAGCAAAACCACCTATTCCTACTGGACATATGGCAGCTTCAGCTCCTATAACAAGCATTTTACTTGCGGTACCCAAAGCAATGCTTTTATAAGCTTCAGCGATAGCATGAGTTCCAGCAGCACAAGCAGTCACACAGGAAATATTCGGTCCCTTAAGTCCATGCTCGATCGAAATCAAACCACCGAGCATATTAACCAAAGCTGAAGGAATAAAGAATGGAGAAATTTTTCGTGGTCCTCGTTCAGAACAGATAATCGAATTTTTTTCTATATTGGGCAAGCCTCCTATTCCAGCAGCAGATACTACGCCAAATTCTTCTTGATTGAAATTATCTTTAAAATTAGCATCTTGCATTGCTTCTCTAGCAGCTTTTATACCTAACTGAATAAAGCGATCCACTTTCTTTACTTCTTTAGGATCTACAACATCCAAAGGATTAAAATCTGAGATTTCTGCCGCTATTTGAACTGGAAAATCTGTTGTATCAAAAAGGGTAATTTTTTTTACTCCGCTCTTACCTTCGCAAATAGCTTTAAAAGAACCCTCTTTATCTAAACCAAGGGCATTGATCATTCCAATACCTGTAACCACAACTCTTTTCAAGAATAAACTCCTTGCAAAGTTAATAAAAATTACTTTTTAAGATTGTCAATATAATTTACAACATCTTCAATTTTAATAAGTTTTTCAGCATCACTATCTGGAATTTCAACTTCAAATTTTTCTTCTAAAGCCATAATTAATTCCACAACATCCAAAGAATCTGCACCTAAATCTTCAATAATTTTAGATTCCATTTTAACTGTATCTGCATCAATACTTAATTGCTCTACCACCACTGCTTTTACATCATCAAATGTTGCCATTTACATCTCCTTAAAAATAAAAAATTAAAAAAATAAAGCGTATTTTACTATAAAAAACTTAAAATATTTATAGTTTTTAACTATACTGTAAAAAAATTAAATTAATCGAGGATAAAAAAATGCTCTTTCAAAAACTTATCAAAGAAAATTCGCAAATTTGGGATGAATATATACGGCATAATTTTATAAAACAGCTTGAAAATGAAACTTTAAGTAAAGAACAGTTTCTTTTTTATCTAAAGCAAGATTATATATATCTTATTAATTACTCAAAATGTTATGCAAGACTTGCATTGAATGCTAATACATTAGAGGAGTTGCGTTTTGCTATTAAATTTCAAAATTACACCCTAGAAGGAGAATTAGAGCTTCATAAAAGTATCTTAGAGCTAGGTATTAATGCAAGTCATTTTAATGAAAAAGATGAAAGTCTTATTAATATTGCTTATTCGCGTTATATATTAAGCATAGGTGAAAATGGAGATTTTTTAGACATGCTAATCGCTCTTAGTGCTTGTGCAATAGGTTATGGATATATAGGGAATGAAATTTATAAAAATATCTCAAAAGAAAAGTTGCAAAATCATCTTTATAAAGAATGGATTTTAACTTATTTAAGTCAAGAATTTCAAGCAACAGTAAAAGAATTTGAAGATTTTGTTAATTCTTATAGTAATCAAATTTCTGAAGAAAAATTTAAAAAACTTAATTCAATTTTTCACAATGTTGTGCGTTTGGAAATTGCTTTTTGGGAGCATTCTTTAAAAATGCAAGCAAATATTTAAAACCTTAAAATAAGATTTTCTTACTTTAAGGTTTTAAATTCTCCATTGCTAAATTGCATTCTAGCACTTAAATTATCAAGATAAAAAACTTCAAATCTTAAATCTTCTGGAGCATTGTATAATTTTTTTAAATAAGGATATTTTTCAAACATCATTTTTTTAACTTCCAAATTAGATTCAAAAATCGCATTGGCTCTAAGCCTTAAAAAAGTTCCCTCTTTAGAACAAGAACAAAACTCAATTCCATTATAATTTTTGATATGTTTATAAAGTCCTTTAGTGTTTGAAGTACAAAAATAAATTCTATCCTTAAATAAAAGTGGACTCTGTATAGGCCGAACTCTAGGATTTCCACAAGTACCTAGAGTTGCTAAAAAAGCAGGTGGATTATGATCTAAAAATTGCATGATTTCTTCTAAATTCATCATAATTCCTTACATATATAAACCGCCATTAACTTTAAGCACATCTCCTGTAATATAAGAAGAATAATCACTTAATAAAAATGCGACGCAATAAGCTACCTCTTCAGGTTCGGCAAAACGCTTAAAAGGAATGCCATCTTGGTACATTTTTTTAATTTCTTCGCTTAAAACTTCAGTCATATCGCTTTTTATAAAACCTGGGGTTACACAATTAAAACGTATATTTCTACTCGCTCCCTCTTTAGCAAAAGATTTCGTCATGGCTATCATTCCACCTTTACTTGCTGAGTAATTTACTTGTCCTGCATTCCCCATTTCTCCAACAATAGAAGCGATATTAACCACAGCACCAAAACGCTTTTTACTCATTGTTTTTAAAGCTTCTCTACATCCTAAAAATGCTGAATTTAAATTCACATCCACAACAGAACTAAATTCATCTAACTTCATTCTTAAGGCTAATTTATCATTGGTAACACCCGCATTATTTACAAGATAATTAAGCTCTCCATCGCTTTCAACGATAGTTTTCACACCATTTTCAAATTCATCTTCTTTGCTTGCATCAAATTTAATCACCGCCGCATCACCGCCTTTTGCAATGATTTCATCCTTTAAAGCATCCGCTAATTCTGGTTTTGAACGATAATTAATCCAAACTTTAAGTCCAAAACTAGCTAAAGTTTTTGCAATAGAAGCACCTATGCCTTTACTTGCACCTGTTATTAAAACGTTTTTTCCGCTAAATTTCATTATTTTATCCTTATTAAAATTAATCTTTTAAATTTGTCAGAATTTTAACAAATTTAAAAAGAAAAAAGCAAATCGATTAAAACAAAGCTTCATTCATTTCTTTTGGAATTTCTAAATCTAAAATTTTTAAAACACTTGCCGCTATATTGCTAAGTCCCATATTGTTTTTAATTGTTTGCACTCCATTTGCCTCTACAAATGCAAAAACATCAAAGGTTGTATGATTGGTAAGTAAATTACCTTTTTCATCCTGCATAGCTTCACAATTTCCATGATCACTTGTGATAATAAAAGCATAATTATTTTTTCTAGCACATTCAATCACTTCACCCAAGCAAGTATCCACTGTCTCTACAGCTTTAACAGCCGCATCAAAATTTCCAGTATGTCCTACCATATCACCATTTGCAAAATTAACAACAATAAAATCTTCACCCTTATTGATCCCTTTTTTTACGATATCGCATACTTCAAAAGCACTCATTTGAGGTTTTTCATCATAAGTTTTAACCTTAGGACTTGGGATCAAAATTCTTGTTTCATTCTCCAATAGCTCTTCTTTACCACCATTAAAGAAAAAGGTTACATGGGCGTATTTTTCAGTTTCTGCTGTATGAAGTTGAGTTAATCCTGCTTTAGAAATTATTTCTGGCAAAGTGTTTTGAATTTTTTCTTTTTGGAATATTACAGGGATATCAAAACGATCATCATAAACACTCATAGTTAATAAATTTTGAAAAATTTTATCTCGTTTAAATTCTTTAAAATCTTGAAAATTTAATGCCTCAACAAGTTGTTTCATTCTATCATTTCTAAAATTAATGAAAATCAACCCATCATTCTCATCCATCCCTTTATAGTCCTTATGCTTGACCGCTTTTATAAATTCATCTGTGATTTGATCTTGGTAAGATTGTTGTATATATTTTATAAAATCATCACTACTTTGACTTTCTCCCATTAAACATCGATAATATTCTTGAATCCTATCCCAACGTTTATCTCTATCCATCGCATAAAAACGCCCGCATAAAGTTGCAAAACAAATTCCTAATTTATCACAATGTTCTTGCAAATTTTTAATGAAATCTAAAGCACTTTTTGGATCCACATCTCGTCCATCAGTGATAGCATGAGCAAAAACTTCATTGCCATTTTTAGCACAAATTTCAAGCAAAGCATTAAAATGCGTATCCATAGAATGCACTCCACCATCACTATAAAGCCCCATAATGTGAATTTTTTTGCATTTTGCTAATAAATTTTTTAAACTAGAATTGTTTTTAAGCTGATCATTTTGAATAGCTTGATTGATCCGCACCAAATTCTGATAAATAATCTGTCCGCTACCTATACACATATGACCTACTTCACTATTACCCATTTGACCTTCAGGCAAACCCACTGCCAAACCACTGGTTTTTAATAAAGAATAAGGCACTTCTTTAAAAAGCTTTTCATAAGTAGGTTTTTTTGCCACTTCAAAAGCATTGAATTTTTTATCCTGATTAAAACCTATTCCATCTGTAATCACTAAAATACATTTTTGTTTCATTACTTTAAACTTTATAAGAATTTTTTTGGTTACATTTTAATAAAATTAAGCTTTTAAAAACCAAAAAGAAGGTTCAATTTGTATTATCTTTCCGATTTAAGCAATTATGCTTTTTTTACTTATATTAGTGTGCGTGCTGGTTTTGCGTTCTTTATCGCTTTATGTTTGTCTTTGTTTTTGATGCCTAAATTTATAGCTTGGGCAAAAGCTAAAAATGCTAATCAGCCTATTTATGAATACGCCCCTGAAAACCACAAAGTAAAATCACATACTCCAACTATGGGTGGTCTTGTCTTTATATTTTGCGCTCTTTTGGCAAGTTTGTTGTGTATAAGATATGAAAATGTTTTTGCTATAAGCGCCTTACTTTGCCTTACTCTTTTTTGCCTTATTGGCCTTATTGATGATCTTGGCAAAGTTTTAAAAAAAGATAATCATTCAGGACTTAGTCCAAAAATGAAACTTTTAGCCCAAATTGGCGCAGGTTTAATTTGTGTCCTACCTTTATATTTTAGCGCTGAATTTAATACTGAATTTTATATTCCATTCTACAAATATCCTCTTTTTAATATGGAAATTTTTGCACTTTTCTTTTGGATTTTAGTTCTAATTTCAAGCTCAAATGCTGTAAATTTAACCGATGGACTTGATGGCTTAGCGACCGTACCTAGTATTTTTTCTTTATCAACTTTAGGCATTCTTTTATATTTGAGTGGAAATTTTAATTATAGCGAATACTTACTTTTACCAAAAATTCAAGGTTTGGGCGAAGTTAGCATTATCTGTGCTGCGCTGATTGGAGCCTTAATGGGATTTTTATGGTATAACTGCTATCCAGCTCAAGTTTTTATGGGAGATAGTGGAAGTTTAGCTATCGGAGGATTTATAGGCTTTTTAGCTATCATCAGTAAAAATGAAGTTTTGCTCTTGCTTATAGGTTTTGTTTTTGTTCTTGAAACCATTTCGGTTATTTTACAAGTAGGGAGCTTTAAAATTTTCAATAAAAGAGTTTTTAAAATGGCCCCTATTCATCATCATTTTGAAAAAGTAGGATGGGTGGAAAATAAAATCATAGTGCGCTTTTGGATGATCGCTTTTCTTACAAATTTACTCGCACTCGCATCCATAAAGTTACGCTGATGAAAATTTCTCTTTTTGGATATGGAAAAACAACGCAGGCTATAGCAAAAAATCTTGTGGATAAATTTGGTGTTTTTAATATTTATGATGATCGTTTTCAAAACACAAACCAAGATGAATTAGGTAATTATCTTTTAAACCCTAAAGATTTTGATCAAAATTCAAGCGATCTTGAAATTCCAAGCCCAGGTTTTCCGCCAAACCATGCATTAATAAAAAAAGCAAAAAATCTACAAAGCGAATATGACTTTTTTTATGATGCTATGCCAAGATCTGTTTGGATTAGTGGCACAAACGGAAAAACAACAACCACACAAATGACAACGCATTTATTATCACACGTAGGCGCAATAATGGGAGGAAATATTGGAACTCCTTTAGCCAAACTTGATACTCATGCTACACTTTGGGTGCTTGAAACCTCGTCTTTTACTCTTCATTATACCCATATTGCCAAACCTGAAATTTACGCTCTTTTACCTATAAGCGCGGATCATCTTTCATGGCATGGAAATTTTGAAAACTATGTCAAAGATAAACTCAGCGTTTTAGAAAGAATGAATGAATGCGATATAGCAATTTTGCCAAAAATTTATGAGAATGCCCCTACTAAAGCCTATATTGTTTCTTATGAAGATGAAAAAGATTTAGCAGGTAAATTTGGTATTGATATAGATAAAATTTCTTTTAAAAGTCCTTTTTTGCTTGATGCTGTGATGGCTTTAGCTATAGAAAAAATTTTACTAGATACATTAAGTTACGATCTTTTAAATCAATTTATCCTTGAAGAAAACAAACTTGAAGAATTATTTGATACCCAAGGAAGACTTTGGGTAAATGATACAAAAGCGACCAATGAAAGTGCTGTTATGGCGGCTCTAAATCGGTACAAGGATAAAAAAATCCATTTAATCATCGGCGGAGATGATAAGGGTGTGAATTTAAGCGCTTTATTTAAATTTATGAAAAAATTTGACATTACACTTTATGCTATAGGTATAAGCACACAAAAAATGCTTGATTATGCTAAAAATGCTGATATAAAAATAATCAAATGTGAAATATTAAGCAAAGCTGTAGAAGAAATTTCAAAAGTTCTTCAAAAAAATGAAGTCGCTCTTTTAAGCCCAGCCTGCGCTAGTTTAGATCAATTTAGTTCTTATATAGAACGCGGAAAAACCTTTAAAGAATATATCAATAAAATTTAATTTTAATATTTTATTGATATTAAAAAATTTGTATTTTGTCGATGTTAAATGCTAAATAATTATTATGACAATCAAGAAAATAGCAAATAAATACAAAAGCACTCTTGGCGGTTGGTATCCTAGGAGATAAAATATGAATACTATTAATTCAAGTTTGGGTATTTTTGGAATAAGTATAACGAATGACTGGAGTTTGAGTGATAAAAATACCGCTCAAACTCCAAATGATAAAAAAAGTCAAATGTTGCAAATTTAGATGAATTACTAAAATCTTACAAAGATTATTATGATGAACTTACAAAAGAAATTCCTATCGCTAAAGGCTCTATACAAGATCAGATTTTAAAGGGTGAATTAAGCCGAGAAGATTTTAAAGAAATTGAAGATTTTAAAGCAAAAAATAAAGCTTCGGTGCATTGAATGGATGAAGACTTACAAAAAGAATATGTAAAAATTTATCACACAAGTATGAGTGTAGAAGAATTTAAACAAAAATGGTTAGATCTTCAAGCCAAACACGAAGCTAGATTTAGCAAAGCAAAAAAGATATTCAGCAAGAAATGCAAACTACACAAGAACAAGAAATAAAAACTTTCAAACCCATCCAAGCAGAAAGTAAAAACAAAGAAACTTATAAAGATGAAATAAAAAAATAGTTTTTGGGAACAATTTTTAAAAGTTCAAAAAGAAAATGGAATAGATATTTTAGAACTTATGAAAAAACTTAATGAAAAAGGTATAGATAAAAGAATTTAAAAAATAATTTTAAAATTTAAAATTATTAAAAAAACAAATTTATAAAAATATATCATTATTTCTATAACATAAACTTCTCATCATTTCTACCGATATATAAGGTAGAAATGATAAAAAGGCAGCAAAATGATAAATAATATAAATTCTTACTCAAATTATAATTACTATACAAATACTTTAAATTCTAAAAAGAATTCTAAAACAAATGATTCAGTAGATAATAATAAAGAAATAAACAATAACACAAATTTAAATAATAACAATAACAACAATAATATTTCAAACAATACTTCATTAAAACAAATAAATTCAAATTTAGTAAATGATAAATCTAAGGCTGTTAATAAAATACTAGGTTATGGTGTAGATGAAGATGGTTTTTTTACTAGTGATTTCAATGAAGCTGCAGGAATACCTAAAGATTATAAGATCTATGCTAAGGGTATGGAGAATTTTGCAAATGAATATTATAAAAGAATAAATAATACTTTTGTTAATGTAGATTTTGCTAAAACAATAGGAAATGCTTATAAGCTTTTTTCACAAATTGCACCAGATACAAAATCAAACTCTTTTACACTTGAACAATTGCAAAGTATGCCTGTAGCTTTTGTTTATGACGTCGATACATTTGAAATTACAAAAACATTCAATCAAGATGAAGCTAAAGATTATTATAAAGTTGTACCTCCATACGTTAATGAAAGTCATAACGCTACTCAAACTTATCCTAATAAAAATTTTATTAATCCTAAAATCGATAATATTTTTTATACCGCAAAAACTAATATAGGGCAAAATGTTTATACAAATAATGATGGAAGTATAACTAAAGGTGGTGCATTAATGGCTTTTTTAAATGCTAGAATTTCGGAAGCTAATTATTCAATTTTAGTTGGTGATGTAACCATACAAGGTAAAATTTTAGGACTTGATAAAACTATGAATGCAAATGAAATACAAAGTTTAAGAGATTTCATTCAGCAAAATCCTATTACTTATAGCATAACTGGAGATATAGGAGTTGATTTTGTAAATACAATAAAGCTTTTAAGTGGAAATACAGATATAGAAGAATTCAAAAAACAATGGCTAGAAATGAAAGCTAAAAGTGACGCTATGGGAGAAAAATATAAGGCACAAATAGCACAACAAAATAATTCTAACTTAACACAACAAACCAACGAAAATGATCAAACAAAAGACAAACCCTTCAAACCCATCCAAGCAGAAAGTAAAAACAAAGAAACTTATAAAGATGATAATATAAGAAATGAACTCATAAAAAAACTTCTTGAAAATAAATTTGATTTAGCAAAAGAATTAGAAATTCTTTTTAATGTAAAAATAGATAATGACAATACAAATAACAATGATAGTTCTAATTCTAATGATAACAATTCCAACTCTAATCATCTTAGTAAATTAAGTTCTAGAGCTAAAACTAAACATAGAAGTGTAAATATTAAGGTTTAGAAAATTTATCAAAATTAATTACTAAATAAACAATTATCATGAAAATATATTAAAAAATAAAAAACTCCTAAAACACTAAAAATTCATTATAAATATTATAAAATATCTACAAAATAGAACTTTTAAAAATTTGATTTAAACAATCAATCGTGATAAAATAAATACACTTTAACAAAAAAGGAGAAGTCATGATTAAAAGTTATTTAGTGTTGCAACTTTAGGTGCTTTATTGGCAAGTTCTGCCTTTGGGGATGATTTTTTAGCTAAAGTCAGTAATGGTGCACTCAGTGATAATAGTGCAGGTGTTAAAGTTCTTAGTCTTAATGAGATGAAAGATGTTAAGGGTGGATTTAACTTTGTAAGAGATAGTAGGTATGACAATACTGTGGGTATCAGAAGTTATGCTTATATAGTTACTGATGCAGACAATAGTCAGTTGCAAATAAGTTCTGATAGCAAAGTTCTTGCCAAATATCGTTTTGTAAATAATCAAAAAGAATATTATTTACAAAGTTACAATAATGGAACTTTAGGAGATATATTTCCTAATAAAGTTACATCTTGGGGACAATATGCAATAAAAATTATGACAGAGTTTCAAAGTAAATACTAACCCTCATCCTCGTTCCACTTATCCAAAGTGGAACAAATTTTGCTTATATTTATAAGATATTTAGATTTGAAGGCAGAACAATTCTAAAATCAAAGGAATAAATATGAGTATCTTCAGTATTAATGATAACTCAAATTATACTTCTATACTTTCACAAGCAAAAGCCAATAAAGAAAGTAAGGAAAATTCAAAAATAAATTTTGCCAATACTTTCTTAAAACAAAATGCCACTAAGTTAAATGATATAGAAAATAAAAATTCACAAACTTTAATAAGAAGTGAAGTATTAAATTCTACTAACAATAATATCAATAAGAATTATTACACTAAAACAAATTCTCCTAATTATGATATATCTAGTGAATTTAAAAACTCTATTTATACTTTAAAATTCAAACAAGCAGATATAAGTAATAATACTTCTACCAATACAGCCTATGGTTATAGTGTAGATAAAGATGGTTATATGGGAGAAGACTTTAATGAAGCTGCAGGATTACCAAAAGATTTTAAGATACATAAATCTACTTTGGATGAGATAGAGAGATATAATAAAGATTTAAATGAAGATACTGTTAATTATTTAGGTGTAAGTAGTTATTATTCCAATATAGATATGGCAAATACTATCAAGCAATACTATGATAAATTCAATGATATTATTAATCATACTTTTAACGATACCAATAAAACAAGTTTTAGTGAAGCAGATTTAAATAGTTTGCCTAAAGGTGTAAGTATGTCAGTGGGAGATTTTGATTTTGCTTCACCTCTAAATTTTGAAAGCAAAACCATAACAAATTATTATAACACCCAAGAACAATACGATGAAATAGAACAATTAGGAATGTTTGCAAGTATCAATACAGGATTGCAAAAATTAGATTTTACTCCTCAAAGTATGCAAACTCAAAATACATCAAACAAAT